>JBDNGG010000513.1:0-1922 GCA_041689405.1 Terrimicrobiaceae bacterium
AGGTCATTTCCAAGAGATTGCGCATCGGAGGCGTTACTCAGTTTTTGGATCACCCACCACGAGGCGACGATGGCTGCGGCGAGTATTGCTGCAGGGATGAGGATCTGGCTGATCACGCTGAGAACCGCGAAAACCAACGCAATCCCGACAAAGCTAACAAACAGGACTGCTATGCTTTTGAAGATGATTCCGGTTCTTGAGTTTTTGGGAGATACTGTGTTGTTCATGATTATAGAAAGGGGATCGCTCCGTGCTTTTCCGAAAATATTTGTTTTATCTTTTGTCATCTGCTCTTCGGGTCATCGATTGGCCGCAAAGAAGTCGAGAACACGCCGGAGCGTTGTGCGGCCCCAAGGTTTCTTGTGCGCGACGAGGTCGTCATGTCCGGCATCCGGCAGTTCGAGATATTCTTTTCGCGTGTCGGGGATGGCCTCGAACACGGCCCTTCCGTGAGTGAAAGGAATGCGGTCATCCAGCCTCCCATGCACGACAAGCACCGGCACCTGGATCTTCGCTGCGGCATTTTCGGGACTCACGTCCGAAGGATCGGCCCCGATGATTTCGCGGGCGCTCGCACGGATTGTGTCCCGCAGCCCCGGCACCCACCAGAGGCCACGCTGGTCGAGCGTCACGGAAACCATCGCATCCAGATTCGAGAATGGAGAGAAAAGCACACCTCCCGAGAACGGGGTGTCGCCCGCGAGCGCCTGCGCACCAACTGCCGCCCCCATCGAGATTCCCCACAGGAACACCGGGCCGGGATTTGTGCGCATTACCTGCCTGGCAATCAGCCGGGCGTCTTCAGCTTCGTGGATGCCGAACGAGCAAACGTTTCCCCCGCTTCTGCCATGAGCCCTGGCATCATAGACCACGGCATTGAATCCGGCATTCACCGCTTCCTGCGCAAACCAGGCGACGTGATCCGCGCAGCTCATATGCCCGTGCAGAATGACAACCGTCCCGCCAGAGGCCTTCTTCCCAGGCAAAAAATACCCGCGTAATATCGTCCCGTCTTCCGTAGTGACCTCCAGTTCCTCCCGCTTCAGAGGGAACCACGTCCACTGCTGTGGATCCACGGTGCGGGCGGGATAGAACGCGATCCCGGCCATCTGCTCTGCGCCAAACCGCAAGACATGGGGATATGCCTCGGACATTTTTATCGATGCGGCAGAAGCGCATTCCCTGATGAGATTCATACATGGACGGATTGTCCTGGCAGCAGATTTGAGAGAAAGGCTCATAACCGCGCGTAGGCCGCTTTCACGGGCTTCTCTTCGTAGATCAGACACAGGCGCTCGAGCGAGAAATGCGCGTGAGCCACCTTCTGATAGTGATCGAGGAAGAAATGATTAATTCCCGCCCCGGCTGCGGCCCCGAGCGCTGGCACGGCCTGCAGCGCGAGCTTCTCGCTGACCACTACCCCGAAGCGTTCTGCCGTCTTCATGATAAACTGCGTCAACGCCGGCGCGGCACTCCGGCCATTCCACTCAAGCGCCTGAGTGACGAGTCCGGCCATCGAGTTGCGGGCAACCCAGTATCCAAGCTCCTCCCCTTTGACGTTTTTCGCATCAGCTCCCATTGCCAGCACCGAGACGCATCCGAGACGCGTCTTTGGATCCCTCATACTCAGCCCCTCTTCCTCCGCGATGCAGCCAATCGAACGCAGCATGATCATAGTGGAAACGGGCAGTTCCTATGCGGCCGTCGTAATTCCTCCCAGGCCTCCAATAGCTCCAGAGGCAACCACCCCGGCCTTATGCATCCAATCCTTCCGCAGAACGGGGCACTCCTTGCTGCCGGTGGTGAGGAAGGCCCAGTCCGTCGCTTTGGTAAGCGATGCGTTCACAGCACGGCTGATCTGATTCTGAAAAGAATCCGGAAGGGATGTAACAATGAGGTTGACCCCCTTGCTCACGTAAGCG
>JBDNGG010000514.1:0-5462 GCA_041689405.1 Terrimicrobiaceae bacterium
AGATCCTCACCAGCCACCTCACCGACTCAATCCGGCGATTCGCCCGCGCCAGCAGGTTCGCCTTTTTACTCCCCCGCGTATAGACCGCTTCGGCCAGCACTTCCATGACTTCCAGCACGGCATCCGCCAACCGCGTGCCCACCACGAAGCGCTGGTTCTTCGGGAGACCCGTCCACTCGGTCCAGCACCCACTTCGTGTAGTCATACCATTTCGCCAGCGCGATCGGCAGGTCGGGGTTGGGAGTGATCTTCGCTAAAAAACTTCCGCCGCTTTGCGGTTCTGTTTTTCGCTGGTAGGCCGCTCAGCCTTCTCCCCCCGCCATGTCCTTCATGCTCTTCATGGTAGAAAAAAAACGGGGTCGCCTCGTCGGAAGTCAACCCGGCGGCAAACAGCGCAAAATCCCGCTCATGCCCGGCGCGCTCGTTGTCCTCCCGCAAGCGAGTCGGGCAGCGAGTTCTCAAGCCGCCCTGTTGTTTCCCCGCCCTTTGCGTTAATCGTCCTTCGCTATTATACCCAAAAAGTTGTGTAGAAAGCTCAGGGTTGGCACCACCGGCTAATTTCTTAATCGACCCTCCGGGTCTTAACTCAACATGCTCACCCACCGAAAACAGCGAAGAGCCATAAAAAAAGTCTAACTGCTAGGTCCTTTCATCGGTGACTCATTTTTCCCGGATATATCCGCCTTTTCTCCTGTCACCCATGTTCCCGGTTTATACCCGAGGCTCCCACCGGATTAGGGTGGAAAACCGAAGGACAACTTAACCGCCACATATTCGGGGTGCACGGCTCCGGTTTGAGTGCGGATGACAAGTGGCGCCTCGTTCCATGTCTTGCCGTGCATTGCGGGTGGCAGGTCCTCCTTGCGCACCATGCCGAACAACCCAAGCAAGGGAGCGCACCCCTCCCGCAAGACCACCGGCCGACTGCGCACGATCTCAAGTCCCGCCAACGCTGCCGCGACACGCAGGCGCTCTTCCTGGTGCTTTGGATCAATCGGGAAAACACAGGCGAAGACTCCCCCCGACTCAAGATGCGCGGCCGCCACAGAGCAATAGTCGGCAATGTTTCCTCGCAGTTCGAACCGGCAGGCCATCTTCTGCGGGTGGTCACTCTCCAGACCGCTGCCAGCCGGAAAATAAGGCGGGCTGCCAAGAACCAGATCAAACTTTTCATCGGCCCCGAGGATTGCCGGCTCCCGGAAATCACCCTGCCGGATATCATACCTGTCGCTAAGGCCGTTCCATAGAACGGATTTTCTGGCCAACCGCACGCTCTCTTCCTGAGCTTCCACGGTTACCACATTCACTCCCCGCAGGCGCCAGGCGACAATCATACCGACGGTTCCGATGCCGCTGCCAAGGTCCAGAACCCGACCGGCGGAGGGACTGAGCAAGGTGCCATACCACGCGGTGAGCACATCGTCGGTGGAGAAGCGGTGTCCAGCCGCCAATTGAAAAAGCCGAAAATATCCACTGATGGCATCAAGGGTCTCCCCGGGTCCTGGCTTCGGCCCCTCCCCCCGCGCTCCCGGCGGGATCGGGCCGGGCTTGGCCCAACCCTTGAACGTCGGCGCAGAAAGGGAAGACACAATATCGTTAGAAACTCGTTTCGAGTTAAAATGGGGTTCTTGGCGATTGAACAAAGTTGGAGACTTATACCATTTAAACTCCACTTTGAGTAGAACGCTCGCATATCCGGGCAGCCTGAGGGAAGTCTAGAAAGCAAAATGGAATCATCCCGCGGGGGATTCTGCCCGATCTTTCGCACTTGCATCTCCTCTGCGTCTTTGCGTCTCCTTTGCGGGAGAATGAGCTTTCGGTTTTTCGGCTTATTAGAGTGCCTCGAGCGGCTCAGGTGTTGGAGGGGGCGTGAGCGGTATGGTCGGCTCAACACGGAATTGCCCGATCCGGCGGAGGTAGGCGGCCTCCATAAGCACGCACCGCTCGGCAAGCTCTGAATCGATGGATACCATTTTGGCAAATAACATTCGATAGTGTTCACGGAGAGCTGCCCGTTTTTCCTCTTCCGTGGTGGCGCGGTCCGCTTGCTCTTTCATCTGGCGAACGGCCTGATCTTTGCCAGCCTGCACCTTCACTTCTTGAAACCGAATCCGGAGTTTGCGATCCCGCTCGAATTCATTCTCAGCGACAGCCGGGGGCGGGGGTGGCATTTCCCCTGGAGAAAAGTCATCGGGAAACAACGAATTTGGATCAGGAATATCGCTGGGTGATACTTCTCCCGTCGGAAGAAAATCCATATCATCTCCGAGCCCTAGATCCCCTGGAACCGCCTCAGGGAGGGGGTCTGCGGTGTCCGTAACATCTCCCACGGCACCTTCAACATCATCCATTGCGCCCAGCGCCTGCTCGGTCTGCACGCCTTCGGTTTCCAAGGGAGCGGAGTCCTCTGCCGTGGTGATCTCAGACTCGACTTCATTCGCAAGCGCATCGGGCTTGGGTTTGCCCGATTCCGTAATTGGTGTATCGGTTTCCACCATTTCCTGATTCACCTGCTCCCGGTCTGCCGACTCCTGCGTCGACGAGGGAGTCGCGGTTGCCGCAGGCGAGGGAGATGGCGTCGCGACCTGCGCAGTAACTCCCCCCAAAGCGGCGAGAGAAACGCAGAGCAGAAATCGTAAAATGGATCGGATCATGATGGGATAGCTTTGGGCGGTGACAGAAAAACTTTTCGTTCGCATCAAAACCAAACAGGTTTAATTTCAGTTGGCAAGCGGACGTGATCAAGACAAAGAACAACCATATTTTCCGGCAGGTCCACCTCGCACTCACACCCGAGGCGGCCGCGGCATCATTGACCGGACGGGAGGGGCTGGTTTTCCTCGATTCCGCCACGGACCGCGGGGAGGCGATATCGTTGATTGCGTGCGAGCCGGACTGCATCCTGTCAGGCTGTGCGGCTGATTGGCCGGTTTTCGCTGCGCAACTTGCGGATCGTTCCCGGACCTCGTTCGACAACGGACTTCCTGCGGGCGCGGCGGTGGGATGGATCGAATACGACGGATCTTTTCGCTATGGGTTTTACGAAAATCTCCTTATTTTTCTCCATCGCGAACGACAATGGCTGGCATTTGGCGATCCGCCGATGCCCGAGACTTCCCCATGGCAAACGCCAACACGGGAGGGATTGCCCGACTTCCGGCCCCTCACCTCCCGCGACGCGTTTGAATCGATGGTCCGGAGTGCGCAACAATATATCGCAGCCGGAGATATCTATCAAGCCTGCCTCGCGCACGAGTTTCGCTCACCTTGGTCCGGGAGTGGCTGGCCATTTTACGAAATTCTCAGGCAGGCATCACCGGCTCCCTACGCGGCGTATCTCTCGCTGGGCGACACCCAAGTCCTCAGCGCCTCTCCGGAGAGTTTTTTGGAATTGAGCGGACGCAAGGCATCCACGCGACCGATCAAAGGCACCCGTCCCCGCGGGGTCTGTGCTGAGTCGGATGAACGCTCCGCGTGTGAGCTGGTGACGTCGCAAAAGGAGATCGCTGAGCTAGTGATGATCACCGATCTGGAGCGCAATGACCTCGGGAGAGTTTGCGAATATGGGTCCGTGCGTGTCACCGAGCTGCTCCGGCTGGAAGCGTTCGAACAAGTGTTCCATTTGGTCTCAACGATTGAGGGGCTTCTCCGCCCGGAAATATCTCATGCCGATGCAGTCAGCGCCTGCTTTCCAGGTGGATCCATCTCCGGGGCACCCAAAAAACGCGCCTGCGAAATCATCGCTGAGCTCGAGCACGGAAAGCGCGGTATTTATACCGGGGCAATAGGGTTCTTCGGATTTAACGACGAAACCCGCCTGAACATTGCCATCCGCACAGTGATCATCGCGGATGGAGGGGCATCCTTTCATGTCGGAGCAGGCATCGTCGCAGACTCCGACCCTGCCTGCGAATGGCAGGAGACGCTCGATAAGGCCGCGGGCATTCTCACCGCTGCCGCTCAGATGCACTAGTTCCCGTTACGATATCAATTTCCGCTGGAGGACGACGCGGGACCGGCTATCTTATCGCCCATGGTTCTTCATCCGTTTTTGTCCGCGTCCGAAGCTGTTTCTCCAGAAATCAAACGCACGCCCTTGCGATCCGAAGTTGCCGCAGCGGATACCTGGGACCTCACGGCGCTGTTCATGAATGACGATGCATGGGAAGCGGAGTTTTTGCTTTTGGAGTCATCATACAAGGCGGTTGCGGATCACCGGGGCCATGTCGGCTCGTCCGTTGACGCGCTTTTGAGTGCGCTGGAATTTGAAAAATCGATCGAGTTGATAATCGAGGGTCTCAACCAGTATGTTGCTTTGAAGACGACTGAGGATAGCTCGAATGGGGAAGCGTTAGCCAGAGAGGCCCGCTTCCAAAGCCTATTGACACATATCGGCGAAGCATTTTCGTTTTTGGGCCCGGAGATTCAGGCGGTTCCGGACGATACCTTCGCGGAATTTATGAAATCCCCTCCGCTTGCGGACTGGGCCACTGCCCTGAAGAAACTGCGGAGAATGAAGCCGCATACGCTGAGCGCGGAAGAAGAACGCCTGCTGGCGCTTGGTTCCTCTGTGATCAGCGGACATCAGGAGACATTCTCTCAACTCACGAATGTTGATATGAAATTCGGCACGCTCATCGACGGACGGGGCCGCGAGGTCGAACTCACGCAGAGCTCGTTTTCCTCCCTGCTTGTGCAAAAGGATGCGGACGTCCGGAAGCGGGCATTTCACCAATTTTACAGCGAGTTCAAAGACCATCAATTCACGTTAGCAGCATCCCTTGCCAGCTCCGTGCGCGGGGATGTATTCCACGCCCGGGCGAGGAATTTCCCGTCAGCGCGCGAGTCGGCTTTGTTTCGCGATGATGTACCGGTGGCTGTGTATGACAGCCTGATTGCATCAGTTCACACGAACCTGCCATCACTCCATAAATATTACGATCTCCGGAAGCGGGTTTTAGGGCTCTCCGAAATCCATCATTACGACACCTACGTGCCGCTCGTTTCTGAGATCGAGACGGACATCCCGTGGGATGGTGCCGTGGACAAGGTGCTCGCTGCCGTGCAACCGCTAGGTGACGAATACGTCTCCAGGCTGACACATGGGCTCAGAGATGGTAGGTGGTGTGATCGTTACGAGAACAAAGGGAAGCGCTCGGGCGCCTTTTCCTACGGCACATTCAAGAGCCCGCCTTACATCATGATGAACTACAAGGCAGATGTGTTCTCGGATGTTTACACGCTCGCCCATGAGGCTGGTCACTCGATGCACACGTGGTATTCGACCCGCAATCAGCACTATCAAGATTATCACTATCCTATTTTCCTCGCGGAGGTCGCATCCACGTTCAACGAAATGCTTTTGACCAAACACCTCATCGACGAGACGACAGATCCTCGGATGAAGGCATACCTCATTAGCCGACAGATCGATGACCTACGGGGCACGCTATTCCGTCAGA
>JBDNGG010000515.1:0-6326 GCA_041689405.1 Terrimicrobiaceae bacterium
CGCTGCCGAAAACTCTTCACCGTTCCCACAAGCAGGCCCGAAGGAAACACCGCTCCAACCCCCTGCGAATAGATTTTTTGCCCCGGCTGGAGGTTTGCATTTTTCGAAAGAAAATTCATTTGAAGCTCTGGTTCCATGGCATTTTGCACCCGGACCCCGCTCACGATTCCCTTCTCTCGCGATCCTTCCACATAAGCGCCGATCTTGCAGTTCTCGTCAGTAATCAATAATACAATCGCCTCGTTTTTCGAGACTGTCGTCGTTTTTCCAACAATCCCAATGTCCGTGATCACGGTGGATTCGGCTTCCACACCATCCTCAAATCCGCGATTGATTTTAATGGTATTCCACCATGTCGAGGCGTCCCGCGTGATTACCCGCGTTGCAACCAGCCGAAACAAAGACCGCTCGCGAAAATCTAGCGCCACGCGCAGGCGGTTATTCTCGATTTCCAAGTCCCTGAGGATCTGATTAGACGCGCGGAGTTCCATGTTTTCTGTCACCAACCGCCGGTGGTCCGCCTCAAGCTGATCCAGCGTCTTCAACCCCTGACCCATCGCTCCGATACCCTGCTGCACAGCAGCACCACCTTTGAGAAAGGGCGATAGCCAGGAGAGGAATCCGGACTGCGCGCCAACCATCGATCCCGCGCCGAGCATGGTGAGGCCTATCGCCAGCACACCAACGATCACGGCAAGGATAATGTTGACTTTCTTCATGGGCGGTTATGGAGCCTCCGACACACTGCGGACTCTCCAGATCTGCATCCGGCGGAGAATCAACGATGCGATGAGTGACGATCGGAGGAGGCGACAGCACGAAGGAATTTCAGTTCCTGGAGCGCGCGACCAGTGCCCTCGGCAACAGCGCTGAGCGGATCTTCAGCGACGTGCACCGGAAGACCGGTTTCCTCGGCCAACAAGCGGTCCAACCCACGAAGTAGAGCCCCGCCGCCAGCAAGCACCATACCTCGGTCCACAAGGTCCGCGGATAGCTCGGGCGGGCAACGCTCCAACGTGATCCGCACAGAATCAACAATAGTGGAGATCGGCTCCATCAAAGCCTCACGCACTTCTTGAGAGGTTATAGTAATAGTCTTGGGAAGCCCCGCCACAAGGTCACGGCCTTTGACTTCCATGGTGGTCTCTTTTTCCAACTTGTAAGCAGACCCAATCTTGATCTTAATTTCTTCGGCGGTACGTTCACCGATCATCAGGTTATAAGCGCGTTTCATATACTGGGCGATTGCCTCGTCCAGTTCGTCGCCAGCAACGCGAACGCTCCTGCTGAAAACAATTCCGGAGAGCGAGATAACAGCAACCTCTGTCGTCCCGCCGCCGATATCGACGATCATGTTCCCAGCCGCATCTTGCACGGGTAGGCCAGTGCCAATTGCAGCAGCCATGGGCTCCTCGATAAGATAAACTTCCCGAGCTCCCGCGTGGCTTGCAGAGTCTTTCACTGCGCGTTTTTCGACTTCCGTGATGCCGCTCGGCACAGCAATAACCACGCGTGGTCTGACCATCCGACGGCGGTTATGAACTTTGCTAATGAAATGTCGCAACATCGCTTCCGTGATCTCAAAATCGGCAATCACGCCGTCTTTAAGCGGGCGAATCGCCACGATACTCCCCGGGGTGCGTCCAAGCATGCGCTTGGCTTCCTCTCCCACCGCGAGAACCTTGTTCGTTCCGGCTTGAACCGCAACGACAGATGGTTCGCGGAGAACAATCCCGTGATCCTTAACGTAAACCAGTGTGTTTGCGGTCCCTAAATCAATTCCAATGTCGTTGGAGAAAAATCCCAATATGTTGTCTAGCATCTATTTATATTTCTGTATAAAACCTTAATGCGTGCAAAATTAGAGTGCCACCGATCCCGGCGTCACAATCTGCCACTGCGTGAGCTATGACACTAGGAATGGGAATTTCGGAGAGTCAAGGCAAACCGTCTTCTCAGACCAGCTAATTTGGCCGCGGTCTGCTCAGAGGGCTGCAGCAATCGCAGATCCCATTTCTGAAGTATTCACCCTCTGCGATCCGTCGGTCCAGATGTCTGCAGTTCTCAACCCGTTACTAATAACCGCACGCACAGCGCCCTCAATCGCCACTGCCGCGTCCTCACGGCCAAGAGAATAACGGAGCATGAGCGCCACGGAGAGGATTTGGGCAATCGGATTCGCGATGCCGAGGCCTGCGATGTCGGGAGCCGTTCCGCCACTGGGTTCATACATCCCGAAGCGTCGCTCGCCCCCTGTCAGTTCACCCAAACTGGCGCTGGGCAACATGCCAAGCGATCCGGTGAGCATGGCCAATTCATCAGACAGAATATCGCCGAACATGTTTTCCGCCAACATCACGTCATACGCCTTCGGATTTTTGACCAATTGCATCGCCGCGTTATCGACATACAAGTGGCTCAGCGTCACAGATGGGTAATCACGGGCGGTCTCGGTGACAATCCGGCGCCACAAAATCCCGTTTTGCAGCACATTTGCCTTATCCACCGAGGTGAGCTTCCCACCTCTTGCCGCTGCCGCTTCGAATGCCACGCGCGCAATCCGGCGGATCTCACTCTCCCAGTAGATCATCGTGTCTACCGCAAACGATTCACCGCCCTCCTGCTTCGTATATTTCGGCTCCCCAAAATATATCCCACCCGTGAGTTCGCGGACGAATAACACGTCAAACCCGCCCTCAACAGAGCGCGGATGCAGCGGCGATGCATGCGCCAACTCCGGCAGACAAATCGCCGGACGCAGATTTGCAAACAGCGCAAAGTGTTTTCGCAACGGCAACAGCGCCGCCCGCTCCGGCTGCTCATTTCCAGGAAGAGTCTCCCATTTTGGACCGCCCACCGAGCCAAACAAAATGGCATCCGATGCCTCACACTCAGCAAGCGTCGCGTCCGGTAGCGCCTTGCCGTCCGTGTCAATCGCAACTCCACCCACACGACACTCAGTCAACTCCAGGGACACAGAAAACTTTTTCGACACCACATCGAGCACTTTAAGCGCTTCAGACATGACCTCTGGACCAATGCCATCCCCGGAAAGCACCGCCACCTTATAGGTCTCTTTTAAACTCATAGCGGACCACTAAAGCCAAGACATGGCCAATGGGGAAGCCTGAAGGTAATGCGTGTGCGCCCTTACTGAAGCAACCCGCGCAAAAGAACTTCCTGCGTGAACCGCATCCCCTCGTTGAAGACCGACTGTTTCATAAAGTTGAGTCCAACCGTGTGTTTGAGCGTGAAACGGTTGGAGTGATAAAAGAAACACATCCCGTAAAGCACGACAAGTAGGTGCCGGGCATCAACTGTCTGCGCCATCTCACCCGCTTGTTTCGCACGCTCGACGATTTTCCTCAAACGTTGTAGCACCGGACTCTTGCTCAACAAATCCGGATGCGCGTCCAAAAATTTCCCCCGGTTCAAATTCTCCCACATCAAGAGACTGACAAATTGCGGCTGCTCCTGGAGAAAACCAAAATAGGAGGCCAGCACATTGCGCAACGCCTCCTCCGTTCCCGCAGGATGGTCGAGCGTCTCTGATTCCAACACCTCCAGCCGCCCAAAAACCGTGCGCAAAACCTCCACATACAAGCCATCTTTGCTGCCGTAATAATGATAAAGCATCCGCTTGTTGACGCCCGCCGCAGCGACAATCTGGTCAACGGAAACTCCATCATACCCGCATTCCGAAAACAGCTCCACCCCCGCCTGTAAAAGATCTGCACGGGTTTTCTGCGGATTGCGTTTGACTTTAAGGTTGACCATAAGAAAAAATAATGTAACTAACCAGTTATTTATGAGCGATAATTCCTCTGGCATCCTACTCGATTCGACGCTCCGCGGGCAAGCGGCCCAATCAGTGGAGCCCGGATTAAATGGTCTCCCCTGTGTGCCTGGCGAGGTTGATATATTTTTGAGTTCGCCACCAGAGGCCGTCTGCAAAGCGCTCCGGCGGCTGACCGGGGAGTTTATGGTGCTGGGTGCCGCAGGCAAGATGGGGCTGCATGTTTGCCTGATGTTGCGGCAGGCATTGGATCGTATGGGCGACACGCGCAGGGTCATTGCGGTTTCGCGCTTTAGCAATCCGAAGGCGCGGGATGAATTTGAGGGTTATGGAATCCACACGGTGCAATGTGATTTATGCCAACCGGATCAACTGGAGGGGCTGGAGGAGATCGAGAATATTATTTTCATGGCGGGTGCCAAGTTCGGGACGGCCGACCAACCATGGCTTCTCAAGCAAATGAATGAAGACATGCCCGCGATGGTCGCCGATCGCTTTTCCCGCTCGCGGATCACGGCCTTTTCGACCGGGTGTGTGTATTCATTTCAGCCGGTGAATTCCGGCGGATCGACCGAAGCATCCGAGACCGAGCCGGTCGGAGCGTATGCACAATCGTGCCTCGGCCGGGAGATGGCATTTCGAAGAGTCGCATCAACTATGGGAACACGCGTGGCGCTTATCCGTCTGAACTATTCTGTGGAATTTCGATACGGAGTGCCAGTGGACCTGGTGAGCAAAATTCTGAGCGACACGCCCATCGATATCACGATGGGACATGCCAATATCATCTGGCAGAGGGATGCAGTGGCCCACAGCATCCTTGCCCATGAACTGGCCAACACCTCGCCGTTTATCATAAACGTCACGGGACCTGAGACCCACCGCGTAAGGGACCTCGCGGAGGAGCTTGGACGGCGACTCGGCCGCAAACCGAAGTTTATTGGGAAAGAAGCAGAGACTGCATGGATCAGCGATGCATCGCTTTCGCATCGGCTTTTCGGCAATCCGACGACGTCGATCAATGACATGCTGCGGTGGACAGCACTCTGGCAGACCGCACAGCTTCCCACACTCAACAAACCCACCGGATTTGAGAAACGCGATGGAAACTTCTGAACTCCGAAACCTATTTCTCCAAGGCTTGGCCATCCCAGCCCTTCCGCTCGCGCTGGACCAGAACCGCGCTTGGGATCAGAGGCACCAGCGGGCGGTAATCCGGTATTATCTGGACGCAGGCGTCGGCGGAATCGCTGTGGGCGTTCACTCCACGCAATTTGAGATTCGCGAGCCGCAGCATGCGCTTTTTGAACCTCTGCTCGACTTTGCGAGTCGCGAGATGGATGCATGGGTTGCCGACTCGCGCCCGGTCGTCAAGATTGCCGGGATCTGCGGAAAAACCGCCCAAGCGACCGCAGAGGCCGGCATTGCTGAGAGCGCAGGATATGATGGCGGACTTCTGAGCCTTGCGGCATGGAAATCAGAGCCTGTGGACGAATTACTCGCGCATTGCCGGGCCATTGCAGAGGTAATCCCCATCATCGGGTTTTACTTGCAGCCTGCCGTCGGAGGGCGCGTGCTTCCCTACGCGTTCTGGAAAGGATTCGCGGAAATCCCCAACGTCGTCGCCATTAAGATGGCACCATTTAACCGGTATCAGACATTTGACGTCGTTAGGGCTGTTATTGAATCAGGCCGTGACGACATCGCGCTATATACTGGCAACGACGACAACATCGCCGTGGATTTGCTCACTCCATGGGAAGTCGATGGACAGAAACGCTTCATTGTCGGCGGACTCCTCGGCCAATTTGGAGTCTGGACGAAAAGGGCGGTCGAACTCTTGGAAGAAATTAAAACGGTCCGGCAGGAACCGGCAATTCCCACGGAATGGCTCACCCGCAATGCCGCATGGACCGACGCGAATGCTGCCGTCTTCGATGCGGCGAACGG
Organism: Terrimicrobiaceae bacterium; assembly: GCA_041689405.1. GTDB lineage: Bacteria > Verrucomicrobiota > Verrucomicrobiia > Chthoniobacterales > JAATET01 > JBDNGG01. The sequence continues at coordinate 5,747 of JBDNGG010000515.1, forward strand.
GTTCTCTGGAGTGCTCTGCGGGATTCACGAGGTTCTCAGGCGTCAGAGGCTGCTCGCAAACACCCATTGCCTCAACCCGGAGGAAAAGCTTTCGCCAGGACAGGCGGAGGAACTCGACCGCGTGACCGCCGCGTATCCTTGGCTCACAGACGACGACTTTGTGGCCGAAAATCGCGAGCGGTGGTTCGGCGACTGAAAACTAATCCCACTCCGTTCTGGCAATTACCCTATGTCTATTTCCGCATTCGATATCATCGGTCCATCCATGATCGGCCCGTCCAGCAGCCACACGGCGGGCGCCGTTCGCATCGGACTGGTGGCAAGGGCTCTTCTGGCATCACCACTACGGGCAGCCGACATCGAGTTGCATGGTTCTTTCGCTGCGACGGGAAAAGGCCACGCCACCGACAGGGCGCTGGTCGCGGGGTTACTTGGGTTTGCACCGGACGATGAACGGCTCAAAGACAGCCTGACAATCGCAGAAGCCGAGGGTATTGCCGTGTGCTTTTCCACGGTGGACCTTGGCGAGGACGTCCACCCAAACACGGCGAGGATCCGGCTGACTGACTCCGAAGGAAGC
>JBDNGG010000516.1:0-4662 GCA_041689405.1 Terrimicrobiaceae bacterium
ACACGGTCTTCTCTGTGCTTGGTAATGTCGGGGACGACGCCACGAGTTTGCTTCGTAACCCCGCGAACTCCGGCCGGGGCGACGGCGTTCACCCAACGGCGGAGGGCTATGGAATCCTGGCGGTCGTGATCTACCAGACGATCCTCGATCATCAATTGCCGACATCGAAAATTGTCTGCTTCGGAGACAGCATTACCCTCGGCACCGGAAGGCCCGGCGAAGGGACCGCCACGGGAGGGACCTATCCCGCGCGGCTGGCAGGGATGCTAAACCATCCCGCACATTCATCCCAATAGATAAGTAATATGAAAATCCTCTTCCAAGGTGACTCGATCACCGACGCCTTCCGCAAACCCGAGGAGCTTAATCCCGCCTTTCAGCTTGGCAATGGCTATGCCTTTCTGGTGGCGGCGTTACTAGGCGCAAACTATCCGGAGCGGGACTGGGAGTTTGTGAATCGTGGCGTAAGCGGCCATGGAGTGAGCGACTTGGCAGCACGCTGGCAGGTGGATGCGCTCGATCACGCGCCCGACCTTTTCTCCCTGCTGATCGGGGTCAACGATACGATTCAGGCGATGCATGGCACGTCGAAGGTGAAAGACGCGGATTTTATCCAAATCTATGCCGGGTTGGTGGATGCGGTCCTGGAGCGTAAACCCGCGACGCAGGTGCTGCTCTTGGAGCCGTTTCTGGTTGAGGTGGGAGAGGTCACGCCACAATGGAAAGCGCATCTCGCTGTGCGTCAGCAAGCGATCACCCGCTTTGCTCAGGAACGCGGGTTTTCGCTTGTCCCGTTGCAGTCGATCCTGGACGCAGCCTGCGACCGGGCACCGGTGGACTATTGGGCCTACGACGGGATTCATCCCACTCATGCCGGGTTCTCGCTCCTTGCCGACGCTTGGCTGAAAGCAGCAGGCTCGATACTCGGGATTCCGACGAAGGAGTTGCTATGACTGGCCGCAATGCGTCGGACGAATTGAAGGCAGCCCTAGTCGGGTGTGGCGGCATGGCTGGCGTCTGGCTCGATGCTGTAAAGGAAGTCGGGCACATCAATCTTTGCGGCTTTGTTGATCTCAACGAGGATGCCGCGAAGAAGCGGGCAGCGGATGCCGGAGCCGTATCCGCCGTCACCGGCACGGATCTCGCGGAGGTTTTGCAAAAGGTGCAGCCGGACGTCGTATTCGACTGCACGATTCCCGAAGCGCATCACCGCGTGACGTTGACCGCGCTGGAGTATGGCTGCCATGTGCTCGGCGAGAAACCGCTGGCCGATTCGATGGCGCAGGCGCGGGAGATGGTCGAGGCGGCGAAGCGCGCCGGTAAGATTTACGCGGTCATCCAGAACCTACGATACCAGCCGGCGATACGGCGTCTGCGGAATTTTCTGGAGACCGATGCGTTGGGTGCGGTGACGACCGTGAACAGCGACTTTTACATTGGGGCGCACTTCGGCGGTTTCCGCGAGAAGATGGCGCACGTGCTGCTGCTGGACATGGCGATCCACACCTTCGACGCCGCGCGCTACATCTCTGGATCAGACCCAGTTGCCGTTTGGTGCCGGGAATGGAATCCTCGCGGATCCTGGTATGACCGCGACGCCTCGGCGGTCGCGCTTTTCGAGATGTCCGACGGCATCACCTATACCTACCGCGGAAGCTGGTGCTCGGAGGGATTGAACACCTCCTGGGAATGCGACTGGCGGATCATCGGGACGAAAGGCAGCGCGAAGTGGGACGGGGGGGAAGGATTCCAGGCCGAGACGGTGACCGAGGCTCCCAATCTGGTCCGGGACGCGTCGCCGCTTGATTGGCCACCGCACGATCCCGGGGCAAAGACCGGCGGGCACGTTGGCTTGCTGCGCGAGTTCGTGGACTGTGTACGCACAGGACTGACACCAGAGACTGCTGCCGCAGAAAATATCAAGAGCCTGGCAATGGTCTTCGCTGCGATTGAAAGCGCGGAGACCGGTCAACGTATAGAAATCACTTTATGAAACCAACCAACAATCCTCTTCTCGATGTACGCATTGGTACTCTGGTGAAAGGAAATGAAGACCCGGTCGGTATGATCCGGGAGTTGCTTCCTCACGGCTTTGAAAGCTTCTCCATCTCATTTTGGCAGACCCTCGCCGGACTGAAACTTAAGCAGGTCGCCAAGGAGGTGAGCGAGGTGCTCGATGGGCACGACGTGAAGATCGATTGCCTCGGCATGTTCGGGAATCCGCTGGAATCGGGGCCTCAAGCCAGCGAGACGATCGCCGGCTGGAAGGCCTGCATTGACAATGCCCATCACTTCGGCGCGACGGTGGTGGCCGGGTTTGCCGGTCGCTTGGTTGACAAGCCAGTGCCGGAATCGATGAAGCGATTTAAAGAGGTATTCGGTCCGCTCGCAAAACGGGCTGCCGACAAGGGGGTGCGCATCGCATTCGAGAACTGTGATATGGGCGGCGACTGGACCCGTGGCGACTGGAATATCGCCCATGCGCCGACGGCGTGGGAGATGATGTTCAACGAAGTGCCCGACGAGAACATCGGCCTCGAATGGGAGCCGTGTCACCAGTTGGTCAGTCTGGCCGATCCAATCGCGCAGCTGTGCGAATGGGTGCCGCGCGTGTTCCATGTGCATGGCAAGGATGCAACTGTGCAATGGGATGTAATCCGCAAATATGGCATCCGCAGCGGGAAGCCGTATGTCTTCCATCGGACGCCCGGGTTCGGTGACACGAACTGGACGGACGTCATCTCGATTCTCCGGATGCACGGCTATCAGGGCTGCATCGATATCGAGGGTTGGCACGACCCGATCTACCAAGGTCCCCTGGAAATGACTGGGCAGGTGCATGGACTGAACTATCTCAAGACCTGCCGTGGCGGAGCGGAGTTTATTCCGAATCCACATCCGGGAATCGGTGTGCCATGGGAGGGGTAACAGGCTGTTGAAATATCGCATCATGACTGAAACCATTACCCTATCAGATCGCCCCGAACTTCTGGCCGAGATCGACGCGATTAGCGGATCTCTTGTGCGCCTCCAAGATCGGCGGCTGGATATTAACCTCATCAAGCAACCACCGGAATGGGAATTCCAGGTCAACCGCCAGCCTCACCCGCTCAAGTTGGAATTCCATCAGGACGGACGCGGATTGTTGGAAACCATTTCCCGCACGCAACACTTCGGAGGGCATTCTCAGGGGTGGGCGCTGCAAGTCGGACGGATCATGGTTCCCGGCGAGTCTTCGCTGCATATCCAATACCGCATCAAGCGGGTGAGGCTGCAAGAAAGGACTCTGATCCCCGGCCCCAATCCTTATGAATTGGAAATGCCGCTGTGGATTGATACGCTTGGCTTTCTCGGATGGAATTTTTCGCTCGTGCAGCCGGATTCCATCATGCGGGTCGCGCATCTTGGCGCAGCGGGTCCGCGGGAGCACCTCAGTTTCGAAGAGGGCACGGTCGAGGGCATCGCTCCCTTGTTGCAGCATTATTATCGCCGCACTTATCCTGGTCAGCAGACCGTGCCGGGGGTGTTGTTCCACCGCAAGGATACCGACGCTTGGTTTTGCATCTACTCACGGCGCGCCAAGCTTGCGCATATCAGCGATTTCACCGTTCATGGAACGCGCTTCCATGTGCAATACCACAAAATGATGGAGCCGGACGGCGAGTTTCCGGTTCCCGAGTTTTCACTGGAATGGGGCAGGGGACGTGAATCGATGGAGGCCTTCTGGACCGGAATGTTTGACCAATATGAAGAACCGCCGGATTGGCTGTATCGGACCACATGGGCCATGATGGATTACCACACGGTTTACTCCAACAAACAGGTCTTCCGTCCGGGGCCATTCAAATTCCGGGATTTGGGTGCCACAGCCGAGGCTTGCATCAAAGCTGGTGGAGCGAATGGTTTCTGGCTCTACACACACACGATCAAGCGCTCGGATTCCGACACCGCGCCCTACAGTGCCGGGCCAAATCCGGACCAGGGAACACATCGCGAGTTCCGCGACATGGTCCGGCGTATTCGTGATGCCGGCGGGAGGGCGCTTGTCTGGCTGAGCACCACGGGACTGCGGCCGGGTGGCGATCTTCGCCCGGAGTGGCAGGTGCGCGGCGTGGACGGACGTCCGTATATCAGTTGGGGGTTTAATGCTCATGAGTTTATTGCGGCCTGCAATCCGCTCCATCCGGGATTCCGGGCTTACATGTTGGATTGGACTCGGCGCTATTTGGAAGAGTTCGATGTGGACGGCTTTTTCCTTGATTGCGGGGTGTTCACGTATCCCTGCGATTTTTCGCCATGGTTCGTGCAGAATCATTTTCCCAGCGAGCTTGGCCCCGCCATGCGCGAGCTTTATCAGGACATGTGGGATCTCGCACAGCGGATTAAGCCGGGCCAGGTCCACATGTTTCATGAAGGCGTACACGCCGACTATGCAGCCTCCGGCTACATGATGTGCGGCCACGTGAAACCGCCCCGCCCCGCAGGCGAACTCACGGCGTGGCGGCAGATGGCCCGTTTTGCGCGGCACGGCAAGCGACTGAATTGGTCGAGCTTCGCGCCCTTTGACCTCGCGTCGGGCTTCGTGCATTGGAATCCGGTCGCCGGAGCGACCGACCGGGAGACGATGCTTAAGTATGCGGCCGACCCGATGAACCAATTCGT
>JBDNGG010000517.1:0-1636 GCA_041689405.1 Terrimicrobiaceae bacterium
GGTTGGAAAGTATTGTTAGGTGACCTGATTTTGGAAGCTGACCGGGAACTGCCGCCTTTGGTCGATGGGCAGACGCGGGTGCTGCGCGTGGTCGATATTTTTGACACAATGATTGAAATCGAATGGGTAACTACGGAACCTACTGAAACACCCAAGCGGTCCTTTATCCCGGTGCGATTGACACCTGCGGTCGCTACCGCTCTGGCCGGCTCAACGGATGCCGCCCCGGTGGTAATCACACGCACGGCAGAACCGATTACCTCCGCTTCTGATGGGTTGCCAACAACCAAATAGGAGATTTCGCCGATGCTTCCGGATGGGATTCTCCGGCGGTTTTTCGATGATTGAGTTGCTCGTCGCGCTCGCGATCGGTGCCGCGGTGCTGACTGCCGGGGTGATGATTTTTCAGAATCTCACGGTCGGTGCAAAATCGTCAGGCACTTACTTAAACGTGACACTTGGCACTGATACGCTGACCGCGTTTTACGGGATGAATCAAACGGCGCTTGATGTGTGGGTGGCTCCGAATTACGGGAGGCGGATTGCGGCGGATGAATTAAAGGATCAATTTCTCGCCGATGTGGGTCGTTCGACCGCCGTTTACTGTCTCGGGCGGGCTGGAGGAGTGAGGAACGAAAACCATCCAACGACGATTTCTGTGCCCGCGGGTTTTGATGGACGGTCGTTGGATTTGCCCGATGCATTTCGTCTCCAACTGGAGGCATCGCTCGCAGCGACAATTGGGGTTTTCACCGCGTATCGTGGAACTTCGAATGCGCCAAATCTGACGATTTTTTTGCTTCAGCCTTCTGCTGAAATCGATGAACTTTCCGTGCTGGCGATCTACGAGGTGGATTTAATTACCACGAGCACGCCCCCTGGCACTTACGCCAGTGTTCGGCGATATGTCGGCGATACGCTTACCGGCTACTATGACGTGTTTTACCAGAACTCCAGTGCGGTGGCATTTAGTCCGATGGCCGTCTGCTTTGAACGGCAAGCCCGAACATCCCTCGTCGAAGGAAGCGCATTGGATCGGTTGAAAGTGGCAGCCGAACGGCCATTTTATTTTGTTTGGTGGCCGGATCCGGCAATGCCCGCATTGACGCCGCAAGCAGGGGGCGGGTTCGCGACTGCTGATCCGCGGGCAGCTTACGCGAATATGGGCGGTCAGACCGGATTGTTTTTTGTCGTGCCGATGTTTCCCTCGCTATGAAATCAACCGTCAAATTCCGTAGAGATTCGGGCGGTGTCCTACTCGTAGTCTTGGCGATTGTTATGGTTGCTGCGGCTATTACGGCGGGGTGGATTTCGGTGATGACGGCACAACTTCAGTATGCCGAACAATATTTCACATCGTCAAAACGTCGCGTGGCTCTCGCAAATGCGGCCGCCATGACTCGGCAGTATTTCCTGACCCAGGTGCTGACCAGAAGTTCCGGGCCAGGGGCTTCGGTTGACCTTGGCAGTGGTTGGGGCGCCGTGATAATTCCCGCGACGAGCACCACGCCATTAACGACGTTTCAAAAAGCGGCGGGTTACAACCATTTTTCGCCAGGCAATGGCGACGGTTATTCGCAATCTGTCTCCGCCGTTATGAGCGCCGGATCGGTCTCCCAGAGCGTCACGGTTCTCA
>JBDNGG010000518.1:0-2017 GCA_041689405.1 Terrimicrobiaceae bacterium
CGAGCACTTCCAAATCAGAGATCCGATTGCAGAAAATTGATTCAAGCGTGAGTTCAAGATATGCTGCTTGATTCAGATTTGGCACTACGATCGAGATTTTCATTTACTTTCTTTCTGTGTGATCAGTGTGCTACGGATTGCTTTTATCGTGGCATTAAAGAGCGACTCTCGGGCATCGAAGATATACAATTCCATTGCACCTACTCGGAACTATTTGCTTTAAAAAACATCGAGGGTTTACTCATCAGGAAATAATGTTCTAAGGCGACCCTTCAAGTTGTTGAGCTTGTTTCGCACTGCCGATTCCAAACGGACTCCTAATGTCGCTTGAATCTTTTGCAAATCCGCATTCAGAGTTACCGCTTTAGCTTCCGAGCGACTCGTGCGCTCCCTCAATGCCGCTATTCCTTTGGCATGTTCTTCCCGCTCAGCTTCTAAGCTGCTAATATACCCGAAACGATCCTCCGCCAACTTTCCTTTGTCCCGCGCATCAGAAGCAATTCGCAATAAATCGTACCCGTGGGTTTGGGCGAATTCCTGTATGCTCAACCTCATTTTTGGAGGAATAACGACAATCACGTCATTGAGGACAGATATCTCATGAGCAGGAGCCACCTCACGAATCCGCCGCAAGACTTCATCAAACGTTGGCCAGTTGGAAATTTCGTGGGGAGCCGCGGGAGCAGCCAGGAAAAGTCTGGCGTCATCGATCAAAATAGCTCCGTTAATCTGCAGTTTTCCAAGGGAAGCCAACTCCTCCAACAAAGGACACTGGGACTCAAACCCGGCGGTGGCATCAGCAGAACACCAGTGAGCATCCAACCAATACAGAACGGTCGCACCGGACAATTCGCACTGCAAATCTTTGAGAACACTGGCAGAGGACCCTTGCACTACACGAACTTCAGGCTGCATCGCAAATCGCTCACTGGCTTTTTCCGCCAACTCTGTGCTCAACTCTATCGTAATGACTCTGGGAAAGACAGAAGCCATGGCGAAGGCGGTATCACCTTGAAAAGTCCCAGTTTCTACAAAGATTTCTATTTCGAGTTCATCCCGGAAAAGGCGAGCCAAGGTGGGGTCCAAAGAAAAATGAATTGCTCCCATAGATATTTCGGTAATTTCAGAAAAGAAGGGCTGCGCTACGCACCCAAGCATCTGGAATAACAGAGCCGGGCGTCTTTGAGAATCCCAAGTCTTTCACCGGGTTTTCTTTCTGACTATTCATTCCGGTGGCGGTAGATTATTCCGGTAGCGGTAGACTATTCCGGCCACAACCGAACCATCCATCGCGATGAATACATTCATCGGCTTAACTATGCGCAGCGCATCCACCAACTGCGCCACACAATCCGGGCGATTGAAGCCGAGAAGAAGAAGCGGTTTATCTGCCATCATTATGTGTTGACGAGTTAGCTGGCAGGTCGGGAATCAACACCGCATCGGTTTGCGAACTACAGACATTGGATAACTCAGGACGTTCCACGAAAAAGGCCCGAATAAATGAGTCAACTGCCAGCTCCACCAATCTTGAATTTGGATGACGGGGTAGCAGATCATCCTCACCGAAGGCGGGTTCAATATGTGATCCAAACCATCGGAAAAGCTCAAATGTTGGCCAGTAATACACCCCTTCATTTCGTTCCAGAATAGCCGGGACTGCTGACCGCAAAGCAGCCTTCGGCATGCAATCATCGACAAGTGTAGATGGCGTAAGAAAGCTCCTATAAATTGGCACTGCAGATACCGTTACTACAACAGGGATATCCTTACGCAATCGACGGAGTGTTTTTATCGTTGTCGAAAGTGACTTTTTAATTTCATCAGGGCTCGAAGTTTGCACTCTTCCGTATGTGATCCGGTTTTGAGAACGCGACTCAGCCGAAGATTCGGTAAAAGCTGGTTCTTGCAAAGATGAGCGCCTGCCCGCGGAGCCAGCGGATCCCTCGTCGGGCGTTTCCCCGCAACGCGGCATCGGGGTAACCTGCCTCAAGCTGGAGAAACTCGTCGTATGCAC
>JBDNGG010000519.1:0-4878 GCA_041689405.1 Terrimicrobiaceae bacterium
ACGATGACTTCATCCGAACCGGCGGCGGAAAACTTGAAGAGGCGTCGAGTTTCGAGCCCCTCGGATTCAGCAAACACCAGCATCTCCATTTTGTCCTTACCAATCGGGATGGGACCGGTGTGGGGGGTGCCCTCCCGAGGCTCGGTGCCATCGGTCGAGTAGCGGATGGTGCCGCGTGGTGCCACAAAAAGCTCGACGGTGCGGGCCTGTTCATTGAGCCGATTCCGCAGAGTCAACTCGTTGGTCCATGTCGTGGGCGCACCCGTTTGGTTCGTTCCAGATGGGTCCACCGCGAGGAATTGAACACGGAGGGCCTTCGTGGTGAGAGTATCGTCTTGGAGCACGGGGCTCTGCTCAGAAACCGGGCCGTCTTCGGCATAGTGGATCCGGGGAGCGTTCCCAGCGTTCTGGGACTCCAATCGCAGGCGGCAGGTGCCACTATCGTCCGGGCTCGATTCAACCTGCACGAGAACTTTCGTGGTCTTCGGGCGGGGCTTTTTGGTGAGGTAACCGGTGCCCAGATCCTCCCATGCTCCGCGCTGCAGTGCCTCCTGAACGAGCAGGTCGAAGCCTTTGGCCGGCAGCCAAGGCATTTGTGTGGCCTGTCGAGACTTGTCGATCAGGTCGGTTTTGCGAACATCGTCTTGATTGCCAAATAGAAGTTGCTCTGCGCGGGCCCGCAACGCGTCGAAGTTTGCTCCCACATCGGTGTAGAGTTTAATCGGGTCGCTGGTGAGGGTCTTGATGACCTGTCGTTCCCCGTTGTAAGGTTCTCCGGATGAGTAAGTAGCGTCGAGTACCTTGGAACGCAAAATATCGTTCGAGCCTTGCTTGCCGGGGAAGAGAAGTTTGTCGAAAACGTTCAGAACCGTGGATTGAAAGTCCTGATCGTATTGGGTTTTCTTGTCGTCGAGTTCTGCCCGCTGAGGATGCTGGGCATTGATCTCGGCGTCCGCTTTCGCAACGGCGTAGACGTGGCGGGCAGCCTTGTCGAGGTCCGCCATCGATGAGCGGTCGCCGGTGAGCACGAGGACGTTGTTTTTGTTTCCCTGACTCTGGAAAAAGCGGGCAACGGCTTCCGGGGGAGTCTTGCCATCGGGGCTGATGATCAGAAGCGAGCGCGAGCTCTTGATGCTGGCTTCCGCTTCATCGATCTCGGGAAGCGGCAACACCTTCTCGTAGGCCTCGCGGGTGGTGGGATGATACATCTCGCTGAGGCGGTTGCGGATCAGCTCATCCACTTTGGGCTGGGGTGCCTTCTCTGCGTAGTTCTCCAGCTTTTTTGTGAGGTTTTCCGCATGGCTGAAGTAGTGGCGGCCCTCTTTCGTTTTGTGCAGATACCAAGCGCTCTTCTGCAACGCCTCAAAGGCGGGACGGAAATCGCTGGCTTTACGATTTGGGTCGATCAGGCACTCCAAAAGCTCGGGCTCGGTGAGGCCTTTCACCGCTTCCACAGCGGTCGAGAGACTGCTCGTGAGGAGGAGGACGCCGACCTGCTTGGCATAGGAGGTGCCCGCAGCGAGATCAATGACCTGCGCGTGGGCACCCTGGCCGGAATCCCATAAATCGCGGGCCACAACATCACGCATGCTGGAAATCTCAGTGAGTTTTTCCCTCACCTCGGGTAGGTTGAGGTCGAAGTGCTGGGCTCCGACCAGGTAAACGTCATCAGGGCAGTTCCAGACCGATTTTAGCAGACGGGAAACCAGCTCCATCAACCCGCGAGTCTGCTTGAATTTTTCGTTATCTTTAAAGAGAGCGACAATGCTTTTGAAGCTCGGGTGGAAGGGGTAAGTGGACTCGATGTCATTGGCAAGGGCGTCCGCCCCACGCTCAATGCTCCGCGCCTTGGCCGCCTCGCTCAGGCGCTCCGCGTAAGAACTGGCGATGTCAGCGATCTCGTTTTTATCCGGTAGTTTGGCGAAGAGTCGCTTGCGCAGAATCTGGTAAATCTCGTCCGACTCCAAGTTGACGGGAGTGATGCTGACTTCGGCGCGGCCGATTTCCTGTTTGGCGTCATCCAGTGCCCGCTGGATGAGCTTGCCTCCGGTATCATAGGCGGCGGAAAGATCAGAAACGACTACGCAGACGTTCTTCTTCTTCTGTGCTGCGGTGAGCAGGCAGGAAAAGGCGCGGGTGACGACGTCTGCGATGGTTCCTTTGCCCAAAGGCTGGGTGGCGTAATACTGAAAATAGGGAGGCATTTCATCGAGAAGGATCAGAATCGGGTCATCTCCCTCGAAAAGCTCCAACCAGGCCTTTTCATCGGGAGCCTTGGTGCCCGATTCCCAGTAGGGCTTGAAAAGAATGTCTTTGCCAAGCTGATTGGCGATTTCACCCCAGAAGTAGTGGGCGGGCGTATTACGACCATTGAAAGCTGCAATTTTGGCTTTGGTGAACCCGGCCTGATGTGGGATGTCGCCGATCAGACGAGCACGATCTTCTGCGTTTTTTGCCAGCAAGCCAAAGCCGACCATCAGGTGCGTCTTACCGCCGCCCATGGCCTGCTTGAGATGGAAAATCGAGTTGTTCGACTTCCCGGCCAAACGGGCCACGCCTTTCTCAAGAAGGTCCCGCATACCTCCGGTGATGAACGTCTTCGCGAAATATTGCGGCGTGTCGGTTTCACGGATAATTTCATCGAGTTGTTCGATTTGATCCCCGACGGTGATTTCAAGGGCGTTGGGCTGAAGGGTGCAGGCGTTGCGGACGGATTTCATACGGAGAAACTGGTTAATCTGGGTAAAGTTTTCGAAGATCGAGAGGGGCGGCCGTTGAACTAGGACCGTCCGGGTTTGTCCTTCTGAACATAAATTTCAACCGCGTCGCGAACGACCCAGGAGGCCGACACTTTTTTCGATTTTGCGATCCGCCTTACCGCCTCGTAATCCTCGAAAGGGATTGTAACAGTAATCCGAGTCCCCGGGCGAGGAGAGACTTCAGAATCCGGATCTGGTGGAGTTTTGGCGGCCATCACCTCATCAGAATGCATCAGTCTGATGAAATGGCGAGGTAATTTCGAGAAGTGGATATCCGATTCGAAGCGATGTTTGTGCCATCGGGCTGATTCGAAGCGAAACACAGGAATGGGATTTTTGCCCGACTTGGCAGGAACGATGAAGTCCGCCCCGAGTGAGCAGCCCTGGACTTTATGGCTGCGAGCCCGGTTTAGATCGGCAAACGCGGCCTTGAAAAAACGTCCGCCTTCAACAATGTCTCCCGCTTGAATGTAGAAATCCAGATAGGCGGGATTCTCGTTCAGGAGTTACTTGGTATCTCCCTTTTCATGAACAAGTCCGGTTTGTGTCTCCATTAACCCCCACAGTCATTGAGCCTCCTCCATTTGAACTGTTGAATATATTGCGATAATCACTTTCGCAATGAGATGCAGGTACCGAATATGTTCAGGCATGGTGCTTGCCCAACCACCATGCATCACCCTATCACGAAGCTCAACCACGGCTCGAATATCAGCATGCATTTCATGGTCAGGTCCGACAATTCGTTGAAGCCGGGCTGCGTCGAGAAGTCGATCAGGTCGGTCATCCAGAATTGCCAATTCGCACTTCACACGTCCCTGTGCGTCCGGAGAGACAACCAACACTCTATCACCATTTATTTCCTGCACCGCCCGAAGGAGCTCCTCAAACGTCAATAGACCAGCAACGATTCCAATATAAATAGCATGATCATGATCCACCAGTCGCTGTTCAGGTCCATCCAAGTCGGACCAGATTAGAATAGCGGCACGTCCAAGCAGCGCCTTGTCGGGCACAATTCTCAACAACACTTGGAAGCAATGCCTGCGCAGATCTAGAATCTGAGGGTTATCAAAAAGTCTATTCGGTAGGGTATGTGCGACGGTAAAGCGATTCTCCACGTCGGCAGAAAGCGGATCATTTCCGGCCCAGTGAGGAGGCGTTAATGTCGCGGCGGAGATCGGACTCGCATCTATGTCAGTAATTAAAAGACAAATCGTTTTGAGAAGTCCTCCTAGAACTGTTCCGATCAGAAGACACCCTTTTCTTGCAAAAATATTTTTCTGCATTAGTATATACGAACATAGGCATGTTAAAAATCCTCAAAAGAACAGCATCGCACAACGGACTAAATGTGCTTTGTGACTACTTTAAAGACGATTTCAACTCCCCAATGTGGGACGCTGCAAAGGCTGCCGGGTTGGAGACAGGGCCATTGGTGGCACTGTTTGATCGGCCCGGGGCGACGCAGTTGCCTTTATGGCGACCACTGATGGAGAGCGAGTTTTTGCGCACATTGTCGGCCATAAAACCAAAAAGCAGCGATGCCGTGATCGCCCTTGAATTGGCCCTAGCACCGCCAAAGTCGTACAGTCTTGCTGCCTTGGCTGGAGAGTATCTCGATACAAAACTGCTCCAAATACACTCGCAGGCCGCTGCGGAGGCTTACCGGCTAATAGCTGCTTTTTTTATGTGTCGCCGGGAAAAAAATGGAAGGAAATACCTTGAGCCAATTCGCGTCCAGGCGTGGCGATTCCCGCATCCGTGGAACCGAGCGGAGGACCCACAGATGCATGAGCACCATATTTTGCTGGTGGGAAATAGTCAGGGTGCCCTGCACGGGTATCCGCTCTACGCCCATCTCCGCGCCTTCCGGGCGGCTTACCATTACACCTTGGTCGCCGAACTGACCAAAGCTGGCTATGCATTACATTTTGGGCCACCGGGTAGTCTGCTCTGGGAGATTGAGGGAGTAACGGCGACGCAGATAGAGTTTTATAACGAGCGCGCAAATCGGATGCGTGAGTTTTACAATACCATCGCCGACAGGTATTACTCGCAGGGGTTGGCCATGCAATACGCCGCGTTTGAGACGAGAAAGAATCTACCCAAGATCGAT
>JBDNGG010000520.1:0-9443 GCA_041689405.1 Terrimicrobiaceae bacterium
GAAAGGATGGGTCTATGTGAATACGTGGACTTCCAATATCTATCGCGATCTTGAAGGCCGGATCGATTACGGCGGATGGGAATACGATTTCTTCCTCTCCATGGCCGCTGACACCGCCAACGTCCAGGACCGTAATCTGATTGGCGGCGCCTCACTCTGGCTGCGAAACACCTGGGGCTACTTCTGGAAGGAGATGTAACTTCTTTGATCCTGGCCATTCCGCCGAAATCGCCAAGCGTTGTGCCCGAAAGGTGTGTGAAAATTTAGCGATGTTGCAAACCCATCGCTTGCCCTCCGGGGTAAGCATGGCAGACAAATTCAAATCGCATATTTAGAGCGGAGCCAGCAAGAGGAAGCGAATCATCCCCTCTGCAACAGGGGCGTTTTCATCGCGTCGCCCCGGCCGCCACCCCTCGAAAAAACCGGTATGGCACCTCATTCTCACAGCCGCGACGCCGACCAGAAGCGAGTAAAGGTGCCCTGAATTCTTCGCCAGACTGGTTCGATGGTTTACGACTCCCCTTTCCCGGCAGAGTCATTTTGCATGATCTGGTCTTTATGGAAAGAGGCTGACGGGCTAAGCTATAGACGTGTCAGCAGTGTCATACTGTCTCTCTTGCAGAAGTCGCCCGTAGAAAAGCGGACTCGCGGAGGCATGATGCTGATTTGGTGGCACAAGGGAAAGCCGATGAGGTTCAAGCCAAAAATAGTTTCTGGAAAGTTTCTCCGATTGAGGGACAGGGCAAAGGCTTGCCTGCTTGCGCGACGTCATTGGGATTTCAACCGAGGAATTGAAGGAAACTGCCCGTGAATTTACGGTATCGGGCACATGCATTCCGGCCATGTGCGGCGCATTCACCGCTAAGGAGTCCGGCGGCTGGTCACTTTTGCATAGCGAGATAAAGAACCAGTTAATTCCTCATGATTTGAAAACCTGACTCAGCGCGTCGTAGGCGGGTTTGGGTTGGCGCGTGATGTCGATGACTGCGGTGTTGGCCGCACAGGGGAAACAATCGTGCCCCATCCAGAGGAGGAAACCACCGCAGCGCGGGAAGCTGTCTTTGCAGGCCTTTGCGGCAATTTGGAGCGCTTCCGCTTGCAATGCGCGGCTCCATTCGCAGTAGGCGGCCAAGGTTTGCGGCTCTGAGGTTTTTTGAAACTCGCCCCACTGGCGCCACCAGGCACAGGTGAGCATCCAATACAGATTATTCTCCTCCGGAGGCCAGGGACAAAGTCCATTCGCGTAGTGCTCAATTTGCTTGGCGGTCATCGTGCCGGGCATGCCGGTCTCGCTGCGGAAAAGGGCGTCATCGTTTTCCCAGTAGCGTTTCCAGTCATCGAGCGTCCCGCTAATATTCCAAGGGCCGTGGACGTCGTGGTGCAGCCCCTTGCCAAAGTCGGTCTCCTCTGCCGTGAAACGAGGGCCGCTGGCGGAGGTGGGCAGGTAGCGGATGCCGGGTGATTCGCGCTCAACGACTTTGCCCAGCCTCGCCAGACAGGGGTGTGCGAGATCCGCTGGATAGCCAATGCCCGCTTTGCTTTCTTTGCCGCGTTGCAGTTCGTTGCCGCCGCACCAGAGCAAGAGCGAGGCGTGATGGCTGCGGCGACGCACAAAGTCGGTGGCGATGAGTTCGAGCCGATCAATAGCGCTTGGATCTTCGGGCGGCCAGTTGTCGATGCCCGAGGATGAAAGCGGAAATTCCTGCCAGACCATCAGCCCCGCTCGATCCGCCGCCTGATAGAAGGCTTGGCTCTCCAGATACGCTCCACCCCAGACGCGCAGGAGGTTGCAACCCATGTCGCGGTAGAGGCCGATCAGCGTGTGCATGTCGTCGCGATGATCGCTTAGATAATCCAGCGAGACAGGTGTCCAGTTGACGCCCTGTAAAAAGACGGGTCGTCCATTGACCTCGCAGATCCACGGTTCAGCACCGTCCGGCGCTCCCATGCAGGGCAGCCATTGAATGTGCTTGAAACCGACGTCGCCGGACCACAGGGATTCGCCGGATTCGGATAGGACTTCGACGTGGTAACGCGGCTGCTCGCCTTCTCCATTGGGCCACCAGAGCTGAGGGTTTTCGATGGGGATCGTGGTGGGCGAACGGCCTTCCTCGAAACGGAACCGAAATTCCGTCTTTTCACCCTGCGGCCCAGTAAGCAGAAGCAAAGCGTCGCTGGAAGATTGTGCTGCAGTCCGCAGATGGATACTTCCCGTGGCAAGGTCTGCGGACAGCTCGGTTCGCACCGATTCCACCTGCATGGCCGGAGGGTCGATCAAAAGTCGCAACCCCGGGCCGATGCCGATGGGCACGAATCGTGGGCACCAATCCCAGCCGTAGGAAAAACGTGGTTTGAAATGCGTCGAACGGCTGGTGAATCCCATCTGGCCCTGCTCGGCAGGTGTGACGTCGAAGACGATGCCGAGTTCGTGGGATTTTCCCGGCTGCATGAAACCGCCGAGGTCAAAACAGTGACGGGTGAGCGCGCCGTTGAACGTATCCACTATTTTCCCATCCACGAGAATCCAGCCCGAGTGATCGAGTTGCTCCGCTTCGAACCGGACCTCACGAAAATTTTCCGGGAGGGTGATGGATGTAAAAAATTCCCAGTGCCGATGCTCGACCCATTCGCAGGCAAGCGAGTTGGTTCCCAAAAGCCAATCCGGAAGGTGGCCGTTTGCGCGGAGGGCGGCTTGGACAGAACCCGGGACATTGACTGTCATAGCCGCGAAGTCGGGCGGCAGGGACCTTCCCATTTCCATGCTTAGGCTAAGCTGCCAGCCATAAGGTCGCCAGCCGCGAAGTTGCCAGAGGTGTTGATGAAGATTGATCGTGCTCATAAGAAAATATTAGCGGCGGGGGCGTTCTCCCTAACGATTTGCGATTTTGAATCTAAAGCGGGTTCCAGTCGGAAGATTTTCCCTGGATGGAATGGGAGGGCCTGAGTTCCTTGGGATCAAATTCGTCGCGCAAGAAAAGCAGGGATTTGCGTTTCGGAAGAAAGATCCCCGCATCGAAATCCGCGTCGGGCCAGGCTTCGACGAGGTGACCGAGGATACGGTGGCACGGGTTGCCGAGGTGGCCGGGGTGAGCGGCGTGCCAGCGCTCGATGGCATCGAGGTTGTCCAACTCGTCAATGGCGATGGCGTTCACGAAGGCGAGGAATCTGTCGTCATCAAGGCCGCCCTGGGCGCGACGCCATTTTGCGTCGGCAAGCCGGGCATAGTTCCGCAGTGCGCGGAATGAGCGCCAGTGAATCTCGAAGACCGCTTTTTCCCAGCTTGCGGAGGCGTCGGCAGCAGGGATGTCTCGCGCGATTTGAGCGGCCTCTTCGAGCCGTGAGGTCACCTCTGTGGCGGAGCGCAGCAAATGCGGAATCGTATCCCCGGCGAAGAGGTTGTAAGGCGCGAAGTAATTCCAGGCATGCGTGGTGTCATGGAAACGCAAGTCGTCGAGGTGGAACGGCGAGAACAGGCAGTATCCAAGTCCGCAGCCACGGGCGTCCATATTCGCAACCTCCCGGCTTGGGATACCTGTCGGCATCCATGTTTTGGCCTCGCGATAGAGATCGTAAGCGGGAAGAACATCTCCGGCGGCATCCGCCCAGATCTCCCGCAGGGTTCTGTCGAGAAGTTCACTCTCTTCGGCATCGGGGTCCGCCGTCCATTCGCTCATCGCGGTAGCGAGCGAGCCGGGCTCGATGCACCCGCAGTCGTAGTCCATCCATCCGCCGGCCCCGGCATCCTTCAGTGCGCGGCACTTACGGATGGCAAAGAGCGGGTCGGGCGGAGCGGGCAGGAAAAAGTTTTCCATCCCACGGCTCCACGAAACCATGTCGATCGGCACGAGCCCGCGTGCGTTGGCCTTCTGGCAATGCCCGGGAAAATCCTCCGCGAGCCCGTCGGCAATGTTGCTGATGTCGGCAATTTTCCCGCTCCACAGGCCTTCGGGAGCCGAGAACGACATTCCGCGCGCGGAACGCCCGATCACCAGGGATCCGGCGGGAAGTTTCCCCGTCACTTCGTCCACCAGTTCCGCCGGGGGCCACCAGTCATACATCGGCAGCTTGAACCCTCCCGTCCGTTGTTCCGCGATCCCGGAGAACGTGGAAAACACATCAGCGATGCCCTTGCGCAGCGAGCGTCCGCCGCAGCGCGGGCAGCTCGCATCGCAGAAGCTCGCCTCGTTGTCGATCATGCTCACGATGACACCCGAAATCCCGGGAAGGCCAGCGATGGCATCGCGCGCCATAGACTTCCAGAAGGCCACCGCCTCCGGCACTTCCCAGCAGAATGCGATCTCCTTGCTTCCGTGCCAGCCCCAGCCCCCGCGGCCTCGCCACCCGGGCGGCAAGAGAGCCTGCGCATAATCGGGAAGCCGGGGCTCCCAGCAATCGAGCCAGACCTCGATGCCGTGGCTTGCCGCGCGCCGGCAAATTTCATTGATATAGTCTTGATACTCCTCCCGCCGGTGCGAGCGGGAGATGTCGAAAAGGCTGATGAGGTGGAAGTGGTGGAAAAACTGCCCTGTGTTCCCCGTCCGCATCGGATCGAAGGGCGCATTCTGCAGGTAGAGAGCTCCGGATCCCATCTTCCGAAGGAAAGAAAAATAGTCGTCGTCGAAAGCTTCGAGACGGGCGTGGCGGCATTGGGCAAGGCGAATCGGTAACGGCGACATAAAAGGGAAAGTTCAGCAGTTTTGTTCGACCTCTTGATTGAAGGCCATGCGGCCTATTTGCTCCACTTGGCCGACTCGATCCGAACGGTGGTGTTGAAAATCCGGTAGTTGAATCTGTTGTTGATGAGGTAGGCCTCCAGGGAAGGGTCGGCGGCGGTGTCGGGATAGCTTGTTGCGTCCCTTTTCAAATCCGCATCGAATTTGGACGGGTCTATGAAAAGGCCGCCGAGCTTCGTTTGGAGCGCGGTTTTGTTCTGCGGGGACATGCGGGCTGCGGATGGCTCATCAATGGCAACCATGGTCACCTGGACCTGGGTGGGAAGCTGGTTCCAGGTGCCGGAAGATGATTGGTCCCGCGAGTCATAGGCATAGGTCAGGGCACCGGCCGGGAGATTACTGCCGTCGCTGTCTTTCGCCTGGAATATCAACGTTATGACATTGTCGGCAAGGGGTCGGGCCTGGCGGCTGGTGCCCATCGCGCTAGTGATCCACCCATCGTTCGTGGATGTATAGACGCCGAGACTTTCCGTCGGTTGAAGAAGTTCCATCAGGCGGAAGCGCTGTTTGGAGCCGGTGATGAAATCGGGCTTCAATGATCGTGTGCCGGCATCGGCATCATTATTATATTCCACAAAGAAGCCTACAGCATTCAGAAGGTTGTCGAGCTTGCTGGTAATGGTGTTCGTCGAGTAACCCAACGGTGCCTGAGCGAAGCAAGCCCACCCCTGCCCGGCTGAGGCATAGGACGTTGCGGGTCCGATGAGAAAGTGCTGGTCCGAGCATCTGGCATAGGATGCCGGAACAAAGCTGCCGGCATTATTGGTCGTCCGGCGATTGCTACCGGCGTCCAAATAGTCCCAGTAGGGATTGAGAGTCGCCTGGCTCAGCGACCGTCCGATGCGTTCGAAGGCGAATCGGGAGGCTTGGAAGCTGGTGACCTTGGCATCCGCATTTTTCCAGGATGTTGCAACGCTGGAAACCGTGTTGGTCAGCAAGATGATGAGGAGCGCGGTGACCGCCATGGCTACCAGCATCTCGACCAGGGTGAAGCCGGTTCTTCCCCTGCTCTTGTTGTCCTGTATCATGGGCGGTAGACTGCGGTTGTCCCAAGAACAGTGTCAAAACTGACCGTCGCAAAATTTGCGGGCAACTCGTTGGCGACGGCCGGCTCGGCAGCTCTCGCGATCGAGACCGTCTGAGGGGCGCCGGCGGCGAACCCCTCAATACTGCCGCTTGGCAAAAATCGCACTCGACGGGTTTCGGCTGCGATAAACCCTGCAGCCGCATCATTTGTGAGAGGGGCGGAGGAAAGGATCGTCGAGCCTTTGGCGGAACTCCGCATGGCGATTCCGTCCGGCAGGCGGACGAGTTTCAGCTTCGTCTCGTTGGTTCCGTTGATTTTAACGATGCGGAACCCCGAATATTCCCCGGCGGAATTGTCCGGCTTGTAGAAACGCAGCTCCACGGGCCTGCCGGAAGTGATGGCTGTCTGCCGCGCCAACTCGGCGGTAGCCCGGAGTTCGATCGCCGCAGTCGTGACGCGGCTCGACCCGATGGCACCCATTCCCGCAACGGCCATTGTCCCGAGTATTGCCGCGATGGCAATCACAACGAGAAGCTCCACGAGGGAGAATCCCGGCAGCGGCTTTGTTCGGGAGGAGTGGCTGAGCGGTTTCACGCTGCTAAACGTCGCGCTTTTGGCTCGAAAATTCAAGGAGGAGGTTGAATAGACAGAAAGGACACACTTATCTTCTCTCGCAGAAGAAATAATCGTTCCCGGCACTTGCACGGTTGTCCTTCCAAGAAAACTGTAGGTTATCTGTATGGCTTGTTTTTGCAAGGCAGCCGGAATAAGACTCCCCGCTTTTATGAAAGCACAAATACCCACCCGCCTCATCGAATCCTACAGCGGACTGCGTACGGCCGTGACGCGTGTTGAGCTGCTTGAAGCAGGACCGCGATTTCTCCGTTTTCGTACCTTCGCTCCCCTCCAGCTTAAAGCCATGGTTTCCTCCGCGGATCCCAAGATGGTGGAATACCAGGGGCGGGCGGCCACCGAGGAGCCTGCAATCGGCGAACTGCGGATCGACATTATTTCTCCGCGTGTGATTCGCGTGCGCTACGCCGAGGGCGGGCCCGTGCCGGAAAATGCGAGCACCATGCTCCAGGGGGCACCGGATCCCGGAGCAGTGCCGGAAATCAGCGTAGGCTTGGATCGGGTGGAGATTCGGACGTCGGAGCTGCGCTGGCAGATCGAACTCTTCCCCTTCCGGATGGAAGCGCGGGATGCAAGCGGTTGTCTGCTCACAGAGGTGGGAGGAGAAGAGAAAAACTTTTTCGGCAACTGGGATACCCTCAATACCGGTCTGATTCACAACGAAGAGCAGCGCATGGCGACCGAGTGCTTTTCCCTGGCTCCGGGCGAGGCGGTCTATGGGTTCGGCGAGAAGTTCATCAAACTCGACAAAACCGGGCAGACGATCGACCTGGATACCGACGACGCCCTCGGGGTGACGACTCCGCGCAGCTATAAGAACATTCCCTTCTATGTGACTTCGGGGGGATATGGGATCTATTTCAACCACTCAAGTCGAATGACCTTCTGGTTGGGAAGCCGGAGCGCAGCGGATATTCAGGTGGTGCTGGATGATCCATTTCTGGATTATTTCTTTATCGCAGGTAGCATCAAACAAGTGCTCCAAGGCTATACCGGGCTGACCGGTAAGCCACCTGTTCCGCCGGCTTGGACCTTCGGCTACTGGCAGAGCAAGATCAGTTATAAGGCTGCGGACGAGGTGCTCGAGGTCGTCCGCCAGATGCGGGCTCATCAGGTGCCGTGTGATGTCGTTCATCTCGACACGTTCTGGTTCAAAGAGGACTGGTATTGTGACCTGGAATTCGACAAAGAGCGTTTTCCAGATCCGGCGGGATTCATGAAAGAGTTGCGCGAGATGGGAGTGCGCATCTCCCTCTGGCAGTTGCCCTATGTCCCCGAAGGCTCGGAATATTTCAACGAACTCAAGGCTGCAGACGGCTTTGTCAAGACGCAGGACGGAGCGATTTTTGACGTCAAGACGTGTTTCACGCCGGGGTTCAAAGGGATCGTTGGCTTGATCGATTTCACCAACCCGCAGGCGATCGCAGTCTTCCAGAACCGGATTCGCCGTCTCCTCGAAATGGGAGCCAGTGTGATCAAGACCGACTTCGGCGAATTCGCGCCCGTCGATGGTGTTTACCACGACGGCACGCCTGGCAGCAGAATACACAATCTTTATCCGTTGCTTTACAACAAGGCGGCGTTTGAAGTCACGGAGGCTGTTACGGGCGAAGGGGCCGTCTGGGCGCGCTCGGCTTGGGCGGGCAGCCAGCGGTATCCGCTCCACTGGGGCGGCGACAATAGCCCGAATTTCCACAACATCATCCCCCAGCTCACCGGAGGGCTCTCGCTGGGATTGTGCGGATTTCCTTTCTGGAGCCAGGACATCGGGGGATTTCTCGGAACGACCAGCGATCTTCTGCTCATCCGCTGGATGCAGTTTGGGATGTTCCTCTCGCACTCCCGCATTCACGGCTACGGGGACAAGGAACTCTACAAGTTTTCGCCCGAGGTGCTCCGGCACTGCCGGAGCATCATCCATTTGCGCTACGCCCTCATGCCTTACATCCTGGGCAGTGCCTTCAAATCGGCGGCCGAGTCGCTTCCGATGGCGCGTGCCTTGGTGGTGGAGTTCCAGGACGATCCGAATACCTGGGGCATTTACGACGAGTATCTCTTCGGCGAAAGCCTTCTCGTGGCCCCGGTCTTTACCGTGGACGGCCGCCGCCGCATCTACCTCCCCAAGGGGGAATGGACCTGCTGGTGGACCGGTGTGGTGGAGCAGGGAGAACATTGGATTTCCGTGGCTTCTCCGCTGGCCAGCATCCCGCTTTATCTCCGCGAGGGCGCGGTGGTGCCAATGCAGGAAGTGATGAACTATGTCGGTGAAAAACCGGTCAAGCGGCTCGAAGTCTTACTCGCACCGCATCGCCACGCGGGTGGGATCACCGAACTGCCGCTCACCGTTAACGGCCAGCCGGGCACCCTTCGCCACGAGTTCGACGGCACCCGTCACCGCCTTGCTTACAGCGGACCCGCCGTTGCCATCGAACCAAGCTGGGCGTCGGCGCACATGTCGGACCCCATTGAAATGGTATCCTTGGAATCCCATGGCATCCAAAGAAAGTAATGGAACTTTTAAACCAATAAAGACCTGAAGTGCAGCAATACAGGGGAGATAGATTCATTTATCCAGACGAGCCGGAGAGAACCGGGGCACGATCCCGCCCTTTCTGCCTCGGCAGACTTGAGGTCTTCCCCCGCTCCCCGTCAGTCTGCGCTTCCGACATTGCTGCCCGTGGCATGTTTTTTACGGAAAGTTATGGGCGAGCAGTGTGCGTAGCGGGCGAATGCCCGGCGGAGCTGCAAGGCATTGGCGAATCCGCTGGCCGCGGCGACGGACTCGATCTTGAGATCGGTTCCGGCGAGGAGCGCTTTTGCCTGCTCCACTCGTATGCGGTGGATGTGCTCGAGGAGGGTTCGCCGGGTCGCTTTTCGGGTTTCCATCTCAAGGATACGCCTCCCATATCCGGTCGCACGCGCCACGTCAGCAACCGAGAATGGCTCCGTGACATGCTCCCGGATGTAACGCAGCGCCGCGGCCACAATCGGATGTTCGAGTGCATAGACATCGGTTGAGTGCCGGGTCACCAAATGCGCGGACGGTATCA
>JBDNGG010000521.1:0-2042 GCA_041689405.1 Terrimicrobiaceae bacterium
AGCAGGCTGTGCCGGCCGCGCAGCCAATGACAGCAAACGCCGCTCTCGTCGTAGTCATACGGCAACCGGCTGCCGCTGGAGGGTGCGCAGTGGTCAAACGCCTGGACTTCGGCATAATAGTCAGCGAGATCTTCGCGCACTTCCGGACCATCAGGCAGATAAGAAGGAACCGGCACCTTGTCGGGATCAATCGTGCCTTTTGGCGGCTTCTGATTGTATGGGCGGTGGGGGTTGTTACTACCGAACCAGAAACCAAAGGGCTGATCCGCCGGCTTGTTGTCCAGAAACTTCTCGAAAAACTCTACCGCGGGCCCGGCCGGATTCCGGTCACGTCCGCCCGCTTTGAAGTCTCTCCGCCCAAGCCCCTTGCCGACCAATCCAATCGCATAGCCTGCGGTATCCGGGACAACACGCTCGTCGTCTTCGGCAGCGACAACGGCCCGCAATTCGGCGGAGAGGGTGATAATTGCAGGGACCGCTTCAATTGCCACTTCCGTGGAGCCAAGGGGGGCACCTACGAAGGCGGCATCCGCGTTCCGGCGATTCTCCACGGGCCCGACGACGGGCCCGACGACGGACTCGGAGGCGGGCGGCAGGTTTCCGAGATGGTCCACTTCACAGATTGGTTCCCGACCCTTCTCTCTCTGACGGGCGTCCTATGTCCGTCTGGAACGTTGCCGATCGCCGGGATCGATGTCCCATCCGTGCTGCGCGGACACGGCGGAATCGTGAATACCAATCGCTGCTGGCAATGGAATCGCTACTCACCCGTTATCACCAGCAACGCTGCAATCTGGGGCGGCGATTGGAAACTGGTGCGCCCGCGCATTCGCGAGACGATGCAGGTCCCCGATAGTCGCCATCTGCACACCAGTATGAAAAATCCGGCGTTCTTTATCGAAGGGGGAATTTTCCGTGGCGATCCCGAGCGTCACATTCCCTCCCCCCCTCCGCCCCAGCTCTTTGATCTGGCAGTAGATCCAGGAGAAACTCGCGACCTGGCAACCGCCCATCCGGACCGGGTCAACCGCATGACCCGGAATCTCGAGACTTGGTTTGAGTCTGTCGAGGCAGACAGGCTTAGCATCCAGGACGAATGAAAATTCCAAGACGATCCGGGCTGGTGAACATTCGCCGCATCATGAGGGACTCAGGCGCGCGGTGCTGCGAGGCTTCACCACGATGTCCAAAAGCTGAGCCCTAAGATTCTCCGCGATCTCCGCATTTACGGAAAGGACGTCGGCCGACTCCCCCAGGTCACTTGCAAGATGAAAAAGTTACGGAGGCGAGCCAGCAGAATCTGCTCCCGAGATCGCAAAGCCGGGCTCGGCGATATATTTCCACGGTCCGGATCGCAGACCCAGGTGCGCTGTCGCGGCTTTAACAACCAAACTATCGCGAGCTGGCTGCATGGCTGGAGCTCCGGGTCAACATAGGGAGCAGGTCGAAACTGTCCTCGGCGGCGTCTGCGGGCAACGGCTGCCCGGCCACGCGTGCGAACGTGCCAAACAGATCGAGCAATCCGCAAAGTTGGTCACTCGATGTGCCAGGCGCAATCCGACCCGGCCAACGCACGATTATCGGCGTCCGCACCCCGCCCTCCAGCACCATTCCCTTCCTGCCATTCAGAATCCCGTTGGGACGATGATTTTCTCCGGTCTCGAAAAACTGCGATCCGTTGTCTCTGGCAAGCACCAGTAAGGTTTCGCCCGCACTTTGATCCAATACCTCGATCAGCTTGCCGAGATAATGGTCGAGGGCGGCCACATAATCTCCGTAGGGACCACCATGCGTCCGGCCTTTAAACTCCTCCGGAACGGCCAGAGGGACATGCGGAACGTAGGGGGAAAAATAGAGAAAAAAAGGCTGATCGTTCTTCTGATGCCGCTGCACAAAATCCGCCGCACGGCTGCTGACTTCAGGAAGGTAATCAGCCAGCTCGAAGTGTTTGAGATCCTCGACCCCAGCCGCCTTGGGATGCGGATAGACATCGATGGTCGCGGCGGGAAATGGGCCATCATAGACAAGGCTTTCGCTCGAGC
>JBDNGG010000522.1:0-1269 GCA_041689405.1 Terrimicrobiaceae bacterium
AACCCAGCGTGGTTGGGAACTTTTCGATGGTGCCAAGAGGGTTCCTCCATCTTCCAATTCCAGTCCTTCCCAGATAAAATCGTATCCGGGAGAAAGCCAGATCTCGATCTCCTTGTCCCCCTCTGGCAACCCGTGAAACGCCACCGTATTGCCGCTGCGCTCCCGTGTGGCCAGCAATTCGCCGCCGATGCAGAGATCCATGAGGTATCGCGGACATTTTCCCTCCGGCTGGAAAATGGATGTTCCCCGGATGACAACCGATTGGGAATGGGTCCGCAGGCAAAGCCGGACGCCAGCCGGCTTGATGGCTTCGCGGCGGAAAAAATCGTCCGGGTAGAGGGCGATGTCCTTAAAGGGGACCCTCCACGGAATGATTTTGATCCGATCCGGGGCCGCCCGTATCAAGATCGGCTCGTCGAAAAGCCGGCCGAGAAAATGATCCTCCTCCCCGCCATCGCAAATTTGCAGCGAAAGTGCGCCCTCGACACGTACAGGTAAACGTTTGTCCGGCCCACAGCCGACGAGTTTTCTCAGGGGAATCGATACCATAACTTGCAAAAAATAGATGCGATGCCGGACAATTCGCGGGTCTTTACAAACCTAGACCGGTGGATTGTCGGGTGAACCATGTTGGAGTCATAGAAAAGACCGTAATTTTATTACTATCGCAGCCTACGATCGGAGTCCACCCAAAGATTCGCCAGCCTGATACAGCATTTGATTGACGCCAGCTCAAGCCTGATTTACTCGTGAATCATAATTGAAATGACCATCCCTCTGCACACCCTCCGCTCCTACGCGATAGTATCCACGGCTTCCTGGCTCCTTCTGATGGGCGGTCCGGTTGCCGGAGCCGAACAGTTTCTGATTAAAGACGGCCAGGCGCAGGCGCAAATCGTGACCGCCGAGCAGCCATCTCCCGCCGTCAAGCTGGCCGCCGAGGAGTTGCAATCCTACCTCGAGAAAATCGGCGGCGTGCGCTTAAAGATCACGGA
The DNA here is from genome assembly GCA_041689405.1 of Terrimicrobiaceae bacterium. Lineage (GTDB taxonomy): Bacteria > Verrucomicrobiota > Verrucomicrobiia > Chthoniobacterales > JAATET01 > JBDNGG01. Next base: position 996 of record JBDNGG010000522.1, read on the forward strand.
TTCCCCGGATGAGAAGGCGCTGGTGACTGTGTATGTCGGCCGCAGCGCGTTTACCGATCGACTGGGGATGAGCAACGAGGGACTGGAGGACGGAGCATTCCAGATCGTTTCGGGCGATGGCTGGCTGGCTCTGGTGGGAAGGGATATAGAATATGAACCCACGCCGCCCTTCACCATGCAACCCGCTCCGACACACCCGGATCGGGCTCGAATGCTGGCGGAATGGGATGCAAAGACCGGAAGCACGTATGCTAATCCCAACGGATCCCTCCGC
>JBDNGG010000523.1:0-3982 GCA_041689405.1 Terrimicrobiaceae bacterium
AATCCGCTCTCGGACATCAGCCAACTTGTGGAGCTGGCTCGCGCGAATCCGGGGAAATACAAGGTGGCGGTTACCTGCGCCCGCTTCGATCCGCCCAACCCATCCCCCGATGTCTGGACGCGGGACAAGGACGGCAATTTGCTCAATGGGCAGGCCAAGTCACTGGATGGCACGCTATGGACTCCCGGCGTGCAGGCGATTATCAGCACCGAGGCGCCTGAGCAGTATTGGATCGATGCGGGCGCGGGGCGGGCTGCGTTCATTAAAAAAGTTAGCGACCAGATTCCGATCTCGATCGTTCTCAACGGCGGCGAGTGGGGAATGGGAATCTGGGGATTCGCCGGACCGGTTTGGAGCAAAGACCCCAAGATCATGGCGCAGATCGAGAAATACAAAGCCGAGGGAAAGAAGCCTCTGGATTATGTGGACGATCAGCTCGCGAAGTCCAAGAAGCTACTTTCCGAAGAGGTCAAGAAAGCGGTTCCGGATCGCGATCTCTACGTCTATTATACCTCGGGTGGCAATCCGCATCGGGGGCGCAACCCTGGCTGGCGGAATTGGGCACTGCCTTATCCGGCAAGTCGTGGAATCAATGAACTTCCGAGCTCGGAATATTACGCCAACCATTGGAATTCCGGGTTCGACGGGAAAGAGGACATTCTGACCGGAGCTTTGAACTCGCGTGGGCAGGAACTCGCCTCCGGGGACACGAATTCCTATGATTGGTTCTGGGCGGCAAGCAAAACCACAGAGCCCATCCAGTATCAGGGGTTCCTCAAATGCATGTATCTGCTGGGCACGCTCGGCGGGAACGCTGGCACCTACTGGACGCCGGACTGGACCGTATCGTTCCCTCCCGACGAGCCTCCGTCGTGGGTCTGGCAGCAAATGGCCCTGGGAAGGGTGCACGCGTTTTTCAGTCATTATGAAGACTATCTTCGTAATGGAGATCTCGTGGATGACGGGCAATTCCGGAACTTCTTCTCCACCGACCAGCCTGCCTATGAACTTCTGCCCGGGGAACTCAGGGATTCCCGGGCGCTCAAAACGGAGATGGGCTCGAAAAAACAGGTGGCCGTGCTGGAGCCCGGCAGGCCTTTCCGGGTGGTGGCCCGTAAGCATCGGGACAAAGACGAGTGGCTCGTAGCCGCATGGACGGCGAAAGTTGGCGAGGGGCCGGACACCTACCAAGCAACCGTCGAACTCCCCGGGGCCGGTGAACTGGTCCTGAATGCCCGCAAAGGCGGCAGCGTGTATCTGGTTTCCCTCAAGGATGGGAAGCCGGTCATCAAGCAGCTCGATCCCGACGAAAGCGACCCGACTGCGGCTTTTCGGTAGGGATCGGCTCGATCTCCCGGCCTGCCTCGCTGCCAGGAGGAGTTCGTCCGGAGTTCATGGAGGTCGCCCCCTGTAGCCGCCCCACTCTGCTGGGGCGTCATCTCACCCCGCAGAACACGGCAGCAGAGTGCCGTGGCTGAATAATCTTCTTTGCAAGTGCTATGCTGGGAATATATAAGAGAGTCGATGCAAATCATCCCGATTAACGAAGCGGAGGCGATCCTTGACCCTTTCTGGGATCCGGCCCTGAGCGAGCTCCGGCAGTGGACGGTAGAGCTTGGCGAGGCTCACGGGCTCACCGTTCGGCAGAACTGGTGCTGGGTATCCTTCGAGTGGGCGCGGCGTCCGGCAACCGGTCCCTCGTTGCGCATGCGGCGCTCCTGCGGGGTATCCTGTGCGAATTACGACCGGCTCGTCCTGTCCGTCATGGCCCCAGGGCAGGCGGTGGTCCACATCATCGCGGAGACAGACCGCGGCCTCCGCCGTTTGGACGCTCCGCCCGCCGGCCCCGTCAAGAAAGAACTGGTTCTGGAATTGGATGGCGCGACGAGATTGGAGGCGGTGACCATCGAGATCGAAGCCGGGGATGATGGCATTGCACGCGGCTGGCTCAACTGGCTGGGTCTCCAGCACAACGGCCGCCTGGCTCACAAACTCGCGACCCAATCGTTCCGGGATGCCCGTTGGGAGCAGCATCTCAAAGACGAAACGTTTGAACCGCAGTTCAAACCAAGTTACGGGTTGGTTTTGAACGCCGAGGAACTGGCGAGCCTGAGGCAACGGCACGCGGCGCTGGTGGCGGACGGAGGCCAATCGCCGTTTGCCGCCGCAGGAGCGCTCGCGCAGGTCACTCCGCCGGAAACCTTGATCCGTGACTTTGTCAATTTTTGGGGCGATAGCCGTTACAACCGTGAGCGCGACCACGATAAATTTATTCTCATTCACGGGCTGAACGCAGCCATTGCCGGACACCTGCTTCAGGACAAACAACTATTACGATTAGCAGCGCGTTACGCTATGAGTATCGGGATGTGCGGTTCGTGGGATGATGGCTTTGTCTGCACCTTCCCGGGCGGGATCTTCGATCATCGCTGTTTTGTCCAGAGCCTTTGCGCCTATGAGGTCGCCGGCATCCTCGACCTTGCCGGGGAGTGCTTCACCGATCTGGGCCGTGATTTCCTCTTGCGTCGTTTAGCCCGGGAGTCCATCGGAGCCATTCATTACAATACCTGGAAGTATGATTACATTTTCCATTGCAACCAGTTGAGCTGGTTCACGCCAGCGCGCATGCTCGCTTTGGGCGTGCTAAGTCGCTATTCGACGCGCATTCGTCCCTACCTGGATATCGCCTATCGCGAACTTTGCGAGAGCCTTGACGAAACCATTCTGCCCGACGGAGGCTACCTCGAGGGACCGACCTATTTCCGCTGCGTCGGCCGCGATGCGGGTCTCGGCATCTACCACTACAGCCGTGCCATCGGGGAGCCCATGGAAACGCTGATCCCCGAAGCCATGAAGCGCTGCGGAGACTTCGCGGAGGTGGCGGGGAGTGGGGATCGTGCTCAGGATGTGGTGCCTTTTTGCGATGCCCGCCCCTTACACGATCTCATTTCGCAAGCCATCATGGCAGGGTTGTTGCCGGATAGTGCCTGGGCGCGGATGCTTCACAAGAGCTTGATGCGCGGTGCTGGATGGCCGGTAAATCCCGTCTATAGGTCTGAAAATTATCCCCCGATGATGCTGGATAACTGTATCGCCTGGGGGTTGGCGGAGCGGTTGGCGTCCGTGCCGTCGGAACCGCAACCATTCGTTGCACTGCCGGACATGGGCCCGATGGCCTCGCACCGTCGGCTCGGTGGGCATTGGGTGAAACTTTTCATTCAGGGCAATCAAGCCGGTGCTGGTCACACGCACGAGGACAAGGGCAGTTTTGTGCTTCAATTTGGCGACGACACCTTTGCAATGGATCCGGGAACTTGCGATTACAGCAATCCCTTGGCCGGCATCCTCCACAACTGCGAGCGGCACAATATGCTGGTGCCGTATGGGATGGCTGAACGCCCCGCCCCGCAGTGCCCGCTCATGCACGACGTAAAACCCAAAGGGTCTGGTGATGCGACCGTCTTCCACGCCGAAATCGACGCTACTCCGGGTTGGGACAACTACTATCGCCACTGGCATCGCACCTGGGATTCGCCCACTCCCGATACGCTGACCATCACCGATGACTATGAGCTTGCCTCCGGCGATGGCGTGGAATTCTACTGGCAGACCTGTCTGCCAGTGACGCTTGACGGGGCCACGGCGCTTATTACCGGTGAGAACGGTCGTGCTATGCTGCAGGCACCAACAGGCTGCGTCTGGCGGGTAGAGGAACTGCCCCTCCTCGATGGTGCGCAATACCGTCTCGCCGTCCGTCAGGAAGGCAAGAGTGGCTGCCTGACCGTGCAGGTGAGTCTTGCACAGGAGTAGAGCCTTGTTCGATGACAGCCGATAGGAGTGCAAGGTGCAGAATGTCTCCAAAACGCGGGGCTCGCGGCCGGTGGCAACTGGACTGTCGTTCAGAGTGTGACCGCGTTTCTGGCCTTCCCTTCTCGACAGCGAGCCATCCGCATCACCGAGCCGTCGCTTTCCGAAGCGAATC
>JBDNGG010000524.1:0-10596 GCA_041689405.1 Terrimicrobiaceae bacterium
ACCGAGGAGAAAAGAATTAAAACCATGAAGGACATGAAGAGCATGAAGATTCAGAAAATATCTTACTCAGCCCTCTCCCCCTTCATGTCCTCCATGCTCTTCATGGTAGAAAAAAAAAGGGTTCGCCTCGTCGGAAGTCAACCCCGCGGCAAACAGCGCAAAATCCCGCTCATGCCCGGCGCGCTCGTTGTCCTCTCACAAGCGAGTCGGGCAGCGTGTTCCCAAACGGCCCTGTTGTTCCCCCCTCCCATTGCGTTAATCGTCCTTCACTATTATACCCAAAAAGTTGTTTAGAATGCTCAGGGTTGGCACCACCGGCTAATTTCCGCAAGCCCTCCGGGCTGACGGAGTCGTAACCCCACTGAAAACAGCGAAGAACCTTTATTTGAGCCGACTAAGCAATTTTTCGTGGATACCATCAAACTCGCCATTGCTGAATACAACAACGACGTCGCCGGACATTACCAGCGGCTTGAGGCGGCTCACGATATCATCTGCGGTCGGCTCATAAAAGGCAGGCTTTCCCGATGCCGCGATATCCGATACGACGCGTTCCGGGTCAAGACGATCGTCCGGAGGCAGTTGATCCAGACGGGCAATTTGAGCAATAAAAACGCCGCTCGCATCCAAGAACGCCTCGGGAAGGGATGTCTGGAATACCGCTCGGCGCGTCGTGTTCGATCGCGGCTCAAAGATCGCCCAGAGCCTGGCGTCGCCGTATCGCTTCCGCAGTCCAGCGAGGGTTTCGCGGATGGCAGTCGGGTGGTGACCAAAGTCGTCGATGACTGTTACCCCGGCGACGACGCCACGAATTTCCTGGCGGCGTTTTATGCCTCGGAAGGCGGCTAGAGCCTCGCGAATCACCGGAATGTCGATGCCGTAAAAACGGGCTGCGCTGGCTGCCATCGCGGCATTTCGGATATTAAACTCGCCAAGCATTGGAATCTCGAAGCGTTCGCCGAAAAGTTGAAATGCCGAACCCGTCGCGATGTGCTCGACATTGCAGATCGGATGGCCGGCATTTGCGGAAAATCCCACCTCCAAGATCGGGGCAGGGCAGTTTTTTCCGACGTCGACACAATTGGGGTCATCGGCGTTGAGCAGAACCATTCCATTCTCCGGCACGATGTTCAGCAGGCGGCGGAAGCTCGTCTTGATTTCGTCAAGATCCCGGAAAATATCCGCGTGGTCGAACTCGATGTTATTTACGATGACCAGCTCCGGTAGGTAGTGGATGAACTTCGAGCGCTTATCGAAAAAGGCGGTGTCGTACTCGTCCCCTTCAATGATGAAATACTTCGAGTCACGCAAACAAGCGCCATGACCGAGGTTTTCGGGGATCCCTCCGATGAGGTAACCCGGTTCGCGGCCCGCGTGTTCAAATATCCACGCGAGTATGGACGTCGTTGTTGTTTTCCCGTGGGTTCCTGTCACGACGAGATTGTGCCGCCCCCGCAGGAAATACGTCTTCAGCACCTCCGGGAGCGAGAGGTAAAATAGCTTGCGATTGAGCATCGCCTCGACCACGGGACGCCCCCGGGACATGGCATTGCCAACGACCACCACATCCGTGTCAGCGGGAATGCCGTCTGCTTCATACCCGGAGATGATTTCGACTCCCGAGGATTCCAAAAACGTGGACATCGGGGGATAAACCTCGTCGTCCTGCCCAGTGACATGGAATCCCTGCGCCCTCATCGCGGCGGCAACCGCGCCCATGGCGGTGCCGCAGATCCCCAGAAAATGGACGTGCTGCGCGCTCGGCTTCACAACTTCAGCACCGGAATTAATAGACGTCCTTGCGATAGCGCTTCGCTTTTTTTAGTGCGTCGATATAGGCCGATGCTTCTTCCGTGGATTTCCCTCCCGCCATTTCCACGACTTGGTGCAGCGCGATATCGACGTCTTTCGCCATGCGTGCTGCATCGCCGCAGATGTAGAAGACAGCGCCGCTTTCGAGCCAGTGATATAGTTCCTCCGCAGCCTCAATGATGCGGTGTTGGACATAGATCTTGTAATCCTGATCTCTGGAAAATGCGGTGTCGAAGCGGGTCAGTGTGCCGTCGGCGAGATAACCCTCGAATTCGTCCTGATAAAGGAAGTCTGATGCCGAGCGTTGTTCGCCGAAGAAAAGCCAGTTTTTCCCGGTCGCTTTGCTTGCCTTACGTTCCTGAAGCATGGCGCGAAACGGAGCGATACCGGTGCCGGGCCCGACCATGATCACGTCCGTGGCGGGATCTTCTGGAAGGCGAAAATGTTTGGCTCCATGCACGAAAACAGGCACTTTGCCGTTCCCTTCCGCGCGCTCGGCGAGGAACACCGAGCAGACGCCGGATTTTTGCCGGCCAAACGACTCATAGCGGACGCTAGCCACCGTGAGGTGGACTTCCTCGCCGACCACTTTCTGAGATGAGGCGATAGAATAGAGCCGCGGTTGCAGCTTGCGGAGCACCTTTCCGAACTCCTCCGGCGTGAATGTCAGAGTGAACTCGTTGAGCACATCGAGCACGTCGCGGCCCCAGAGCCATTTTTCCAATTCGCTCTTGGTGCTCGGATCAAGCAGTTCGGTCATGAATGCGGCAGAAGAGTCCTGCGCTGCGACCGCTTGTAAGAGCTGTTTCGATGGCTCTGTGAGTATGTAATCTTTTAGCAACGCGGCGTGCAGTGCCACCTGCTCGCCAGCAGGGTTAGTCACAAGCGCGTCTGCAGCCAAGCCTGTCCGGGCAAGAATGGCGTCCACAAGTTTTGGATCATTTTCCGGGAATATTCCCAGTGAGTCGCCGACTTCGTAGGCAAGGTCAGAACCTTTCAAACTGATTTCAAAATGCCGCGTATCTTTTTCCGAAAGATCGCCAGTCAATTTTTTATTAATTCCAACGGTAGCTGGGAATGGATTCTTTCGTGAGTAAACTGAAGCGTTATCCGATGACATAAGGATGCCAATAAAAGCGACCTTACCCTGCGCTGCAAGAACGGGATACAAAATGTCTGAATTATTTTTTCCCGGTGAGTAATCGACGCACGAGCGATTCGGTTGAAACGAGACCCGACGGCATCCCGTCAGCGTCCGCTACAAGCCCCAGCGAAAATCGTGCAGCTCGCAATTTTTTCAGGACTTCCATGGCCGATGCGCTTTCAGGAAACGAGAGCACTCTCCGGGAGTAGGATTGAGCCCGTCCGGCGACCACTCCATCGCGCAGGAGATCAAAAACCCGGATCACGCCATCGCATCGGCCATCGGAATTCACCACAGGAAAACGGTCCGCTCCGGTTTGACGGGCTAAGTCCAGCAACTCAGGCACGGATGTCTCTGGACGGACGGTGGTGACTTCACTGAAGGGTGTGCTCACGTCCGTTACGGTGAGGGCACGGAATTCCATCACGCGGTGGATGAGGTCACGGCCGTTCGGGGAGATTTGCCCCCGCGCCGCACTCTCAGAAGTGATCCGGCGGAGATCCTCGGGCTTAACAAGCCGCTTGTCCCGGTTTTCCCGGTAGCGCTTGAGAAATGGTTTTACGATGCCTGCACCCAGTCGCACCGCGGGTGAACACAGAAGATGCGCAAAGGTCAGGATGCGCGCAAAGACCACCAGCGTGCGATAAGGGAAGCGACGGAAAATCACCCGGGGCAGAAATTCTAATAGGACGACGAATACCGGTAACGCCACGGCCAAGGTGACCAACGACCCGACCGGCCCGAGCATCGCGGTGAAATAGTAATAGAGGAGGGCGATCCCGAGAATGTTCACCGCATTATTGACCAGGACCACCGTGATCATGAGTCGCTCGATTCCCATCAACAAGCGATCGAGCTGGACGGCAGCCAATTCTCCCTTCCGGGCATAATGCCGCAGGCGGACCCGGTTGACCGAAAGCACCCCGGCTTCGATTCCTGAAAAGGTGAATGAAATCACCATGCACGCAAGCAGACCCAGCCAGATCATCAGATCTCCCATTCCTGTGGGTTTGCGTTCCCGGATTCCGGCACCAAAGAATTGCCGTCATCCGGTGACGCTGGCTCAATGAGGACTTCCTTGATTCGCTTGCGAGTCGCCCGGCGCACATGGATCCGCCACTCGCCGATTTGAAGGGATACTCCCGGGCGGGGGAGGTAGCCCAGGCTATCAATTACCAACCCACCGATGGATTCAATATCTTCGCACTCAAATGAAGTTCCCAACACCTCTCCAATGTCGTCGAGTCGTGCGCTCCCGGCAGCCAGCAGTCGGGATGCACCCAGCTTCTCGATGTATAATTCACTCTTCGGGTCGGGGCCCTCTTCTCCGAGCAACTCCTCAATGATGTCGGAGAGTGTCACCAAGCCCTCCACGCCGCCGAATTCGTCGAGCAGGATTGCGAGATGCTGGCGATGATTTAAAAACGCACGCAGGAGCTCCAATGCAGGCATTGACTCTGGAACAAATGAAGGTGCTTGCAGCAGCGTGGTGTAGTGGTCGGCCGGATTCAGCAGAAATGTCCGGGCATCGAGAATACCCTCGATGTCATCGATCCGTTGTCCACGGATGGGAACCCGCCGCAGGCGTTTCGTTCTCAGGACAGCACTTGCTTCGTCGTTGGTGAGATCATCATTGAGGAAAAAGGCATCCACGCGCGGGGTCATGCAGTGTTTTGCGGATTTATCTTCCAAGCGCAGTATTTCGCGGATGATTTTGCTTTCTGTTTCGCTGAGCGTGCCTTCATCGCGGCTGATTTCCACAAGTGTTTCCAACTCCTCGTCTGTGAGGTTCGGAATGGTGGTGATGCCGCGCGAGAATAAAATCCTCACGACACGTTCACACGCAGACTCAAACCATTCGCACGCGGGATTCAAGCCGCGCACCAGTCCAGACGCCATGTGCGCCCCTGCCAGCGAAACACGCACGGGTGCTGTGAGGGCGATCACTTTCGGAAGCAGGTCGCACAAGATAATTACCAAGCCGAAAACACCAATCGCCACGACCCAGCCCGGCGCGTTATCTCCGAGACCGAAAACAGCCTGCAGGTGGAGCAAAATAACAATCAACGGAAGCGTGGAAAGCGCTTCCGCAAGCATGAGTGCATTTCCTGCAGCCTCCGGACGGTCAAACAAGGCGTCTACCTCCGACGCTCGCGTCGGGCTCTTAGACCGGAGACGGCGCCTGTGGTGGTCGGACATGGAAAAAATAGCGGTTTCGACCGCAGCAAACGAAGCAGATGCCAACCCCAAAATGATCGCTGCCACGCTCAGTGCCGCATCGATCACAGTCATCGGTCGGTCACCGGCCGCACTTCGTAAGTTAGCCTGCGGTTCTGTAGCCAGGCCACGCCGAGCATGTCCAGCGTAGCTCTGATTGCCCGGTTGCCCAGGCCGTATTTACTGACGCCAAATCGGCGTGCACGATGGTTCACGGGAATTTCAATAATATTGAATCCAGCGCTCTTGATCAGAGCCGGAATAAACCGGTGCATCCCGCGAAACGGGACAAGCGCATCGACACATTCGCGTCGCATCGCTTTTAGGGTGCATCCCGTGTCGCGAATGCCATCACCCGCCACGCGGCTGCGGACGAAATTCGCCACCCGACTCGTGATTTTTTTCAACGGCGAGTCAGCCCGCTTTGCGCGGTAGCCACAGACGAGATCAGCACCATTGTCCAATTTTTCCAATAACCGCGGGATATCCGCAGGGTCGTTTTGCAAATCCCCGTCGAGAAGCACGATCGTGCCTCCTCTGGCCGCACGCATCCCCGCTAACATCGCTGCACTCTGGCCTTCGTTTTTTCTAAAACGGATCAGCACGACATGCGGTGCCGCGCGCACGACCGACGCCGTGCCGTCTGTCGAGGCATCATCGACAAAAACAATCTCAAAGTCTCGCCCGAGCATGGCAGTTTCAATCTCCGACTGGAGGAGCGGGACATTTTCCTCTTCGTTAAAGAGCGGAATTACAATGGAAATCGAGGGCGAGGGAGGCATCAAAGCGGCATGGTTTGATAGTTCCGACAGAAATAAATGTAAAGCATTCCGCCTTCAGCGAGATCAATTGTCACGGCAGGTTGAATCTCTTCGAACGCAGCCGTGATCGATTGTGGCAGCACGGTCATTGGCTCGCGTGTGACGTAAAATGCGGACCTCCCGACATTGGGGTTGGCAGCGCGCAGTTCTTCAAAAAGCTCATCTGGTGCCGTCTTTGTTTCGATAAAGTCGTCATAGGATGGCCAAAGTCCAAACTGATTTGCCAGGTTTTGAGATTCTAATAAGAATACCTCGGCCTCCTCTGCAATATCGGATTGGGCGAGGTGATAATTCAACGATGCGGTGAGTCGTGGCGACTGAGCGATAAGGAATAAAGGAGCGGTCTGATACGGGGCGCCGGATTCGATTAATGCCTCAAGCGATCGTCGCACCGAAGACCAAGGCAGATCGGGAAGCCGCAGGGTTGCCTGAAGGTAAAACTGGATGCTGATCAGCAGCGCCAACGCGCCACCCAGCCCATTCCTCCACCACGGCGCAAGGGTGGCACTGATTCCGGCGACGAGGAACACAAAGGAAAGAAGAATTAGAAAAGTGCTGGCTTGCCCGGTAAGTGCTCCAAATAGCCACGCGAGTAACAGGGGGACTAGGATCACTCCCAGGCGACGAAGCCTGCGCTCTTTCCTCCAACTGAGGATTAACAGCGCCATCCCCACAGCCACTGCAAGCAGCGCCGGACCTGAGATCACTCGGATTGCCTGATTGAGTGACCCCATGCTCGCCGCAACGCTCATCTGCGTGAATGTTTGCCATGTGCCCAACGCGCCCACCGGCCACTGGTTCACCTGATTCCAAATGAAAAAGGGAAGCATTCCGATCCCCACCAAGCTTAAAAAACAAACCGCGTGAAGCCAAAGCAAGGGAGATGGCTTTTCCTTGTGCAGGGGAATGAAAAATCCCAGTGCCGCCAGCGCTGCCACTAATGGCCACAAGGAAAATTGCACAGCCACCGCAAATGCCAACCCGCCCATGATCCAAACCACCGCCGAGGTCGGCGCGGATGCAATCACCGCCAATCCGATCAGCGATGCAGCCATTGCCGGAGCTTGTGCACCAGCTTCCACTGCACTTATTTGAAAGCCCGGCGTCGCGTTCAACAATGCGGCAGCCCACCACCCCGCTGCAGGTCCCGCGAGCCGCCGGCCAAGCGCCCACGCAGCTACAGTAGCCACGCCAGCGGCAATCGGGAAAAATAGCCGCATTCCGTAAGCACCGTCTCCGGCAAGAGCGGTTCCCCAACGGATTAACCAGGGGACACCCCAGGGCGAGTCGAAAAATGCGAGGTCCATGCGGCGCGAGCACAGCCATGAGAGCGCCTCGTCCGGGGTCACAGTCCACTGCGACGCCAGCCACAGCCGGGCCAACGTGAGCAGCATCACTACCGCCAACAACAGGAACCTCTCTCGCTTCATACAAATAGCGACGGATGCTGCGCGTGGACTCGCGGCAGGATCCGTCCACCCCAGCGACGCCACAGCGCCTCCGCAATGGCGACGGCTAGAAAAGATAAGCCTGCCGCCAAGACTGCCCCCACCACAACGTCGGAGGGATAGTGTGAGCCGACGTAAACACGGGAGTACGCCACAAGCACGGCGACAATGAAGTAGAGCCACCCCCATCGTCGGAAAAAGAGTGCCAGCACGGTTGCCAGAGCGAAATTATTAGCAGCGTGGCCCGACGGAAAGGATCTCCCGCGCACCGGGCGAATCGAGGGCTCGGAGTATTTTTCTTTTACCGGCTTCGAAAGCGCCAGCAGACGCGGCGTCGCCTTGGCGAGGTCGATGATGCGGACTCCGTCGAGAACCTGATTAGGCCTCGGACGCTCTACGGACTTTTTTACGACCTGCAATACCAGCCCATCCGTGAGACCGATGGCCAGAGCAATACAAACCAGCGCCGCGCGTCCCCGGAATCCCCCAAAAATCAAAAGACACAACGCCCCGATCACCGCCACTGGCCACCAGGCGTCCCAGCTCGATAGCGTCGCCATCGGCTTGTCGAGCCACGGGAAAATCCAGTCGCGGTTGATTGTGAAGAAGAGACTTTGATCCATTCAGGAAGCTGATTTAGGGTGGAAGCATCTGATGATTCGACCCAGCACTCAAGCCAAAGTCCTCCTCGTTCTGTGCTCCGCTTTTTTACAGCCGCTCACGGGATCCGCGCAGCCTGAGCCATCTGCCGGGGAAATCCTGCAGACGGCCCGAATCACGCAGATGTCGCAAGAGGCAAAATTAAATGGGTATCTCAGGCTGAACAAGGAACGCATCCCATTTACGCTGGAGCTTGCCGGCGGCGTGATCCGCTATCGATTTGAGGATCCCGCGCAGGAGATCCAACTCCGACTCGACGAAACCGAGCCTGTGCTTCGTGAAAGCACGCCTCCCGGATCCCCGTTGAAGGAAGTCAATGAATCGGATCGCCTGCGGGGAACCGCGATCACCTATGAAGATCTCGCTCTGCAATTTCTCTATTGGCCCCGACCGAAACTCATCGGCGACGACAATATCCGGACCCGCAGCACGTGGGTGATTGAGGTCCAGGCACCTCGAACCAAATCGCAATATGGCGTCGCCCGCCTCTGGATCGATAAAGCCAGCGGTGCACTCATGCGAATCGAGGGGTTCGATAAAAATGGGCAAATCGCGAAACGATTTGAGGTGATTTCCGGTCAAAAGATTGGCGAACAATGGATGCTCAAGACGATGCGGGTGGAAGAATTCGAGCTCGGCACCAGCCGCGTGGCAAGTCGGACGTATTTGGAAATTCGCGAGTAGTATTGCCGCTGCGCCGGGCGTCCAGCCGACCAATGATTAAGGTTCCGGAAGGTGTTGCTGAAAAAACGCAGCGGTCGCGGTGATCGATTTCTGCATCGCGGCTTTGGTGAATCCATGAGATTCTTCATCGAAAATCAACGCATGAAACTCCCCGCCGTCGCGCTCGACGTAATCACGGATGAGTCGCGTATTTTTTTCAAAAAACACGCGATTGTCCTTCCGCCCATGAATCACTAACACGGGTGGCAAAGGCTCAACGAGCGTAAAAAAACGATCCCACATGCCGCCTGATTGCTCGACGACTGCTCCGACCTGGGGGTTTGTGGATCCCACCGCAACCGCTAGAAATCCACCCAGCGAATAACCGTAAATCCCTACAGAACGCTTGTTTTGCTTCGGAGCGGCGATCCAATCCACGGCGTCGCTCACGGTCTGCATCCATGTGGAAAATCCACGGATCATTATGCCGTCATTGAGCGCGACCAGCGAGTGGGTGCGGTTGAAGTAATTTACGACATAAGACTTTACACCTGCGGCCGCCAATCCCCGGGCAACTCGCTTCATCTGCGGACCGTCGAAGAGCATGCCGCCCGCCCCGGGTAAGACGATCACCTCCCGATGGGGCCCGTGTGCCGTCGGCGAAAAAACGTCCACGCGGATTTTTTTGCCATGGCTTTGAAACGAAGCCCGCGAGTGCTTCACGCCCTCGGTCGCAAAACCATTGCTTCCCATCCATGCAGCAATCATTCCAATTACCAAACGACGCAAGGTCGGATGCATCACCGCCGCCGCCACCGAGAACCTTGGGCCACGGTATACTGGAACTTGCGGCTGTGTTCCCGTATGAGGAACGGGATGTCTTTTGTCAGCTCCAGGCTAAAGTGGTCTTCCAGCTCCACACGCAGGGCATCAAAACTCGGGCCGCTTTCGGGCGTCGCGCCCAGCCAGGCGCTCACCGGCGTGTATTCTTCCATCCATGTGAACGGCGTCGTCAGAATCAATTGCCCCCCGGTGCTAACCAGATCTGGTAGGCGCGAAAGGAACGCGCGAGGGTCGGGTAAGCGACAAATCAGATTTGCCGCAAAAACGATGTCAAAGGTGCCAATATCCGGTCGCAGATCGCACGCATCGCCGACTTCGAATGCAACACGGTCCACTCGCGCATCGTCGGGTAGTCGTGCTTGGAATGTCTCCACACGATGGCCCTCGACCCGCTTAATGCCAGATTGATTTCCTGAGCGCTGCATCCCACGTGCCGCATGGATAAAGGCCTCAGAAAAATCAATGCCAAGCACACTCGTGCAGGATTTCGACAACTCGAAAGACGTAGCCCCCACTGCACACCCGATATCCAATGCTCGAGCGTCAGGTGCAGTCGGTGCGATAAGCTCTGCCACGATGCGGGTGGCAAATCCCACCGCATCCCGCGGCCCCGGCAATTCCCCGAACACCTCGTCGGCATCTCCATAATGAAACAGGAGATACTCGGCGACCGAGCCCGGTGATTCGTAAACGGCGTGGCCTTTCAACGCGTTGACTGCGGACATCAGGCAAGCAGCGACTGCATGTAATCGGACGGCTCGAAATGTTCGATGAGCACTTCGACGCCGCCGTTGCGATGCATGCGCGCTTGGGTGACCTTGATCTCCGGCGTCTTGTGCGGCGCAAAGAGGATGTCGTCGTGGGTCGCATTTTTGTGATTGGAAAACTTATCCGGTGTCAGCGCTCCGCCGAGATGATCACTGCGACCGGTCGCCACATGCAACGTGCCACGGATCTTTTCATCCTGAATATCCCGACCGGAAACCGG
>JBDNGG010000525.1:0-2289 GCA_041689405.1 Terrimicrobiaceae bacterium
GCACATGCATCTCCGAACAGTAGGCGATGCCGTGCTCCGAGCGGCGCGCGTTTTGCGCCGCCATGCTGCGGAGCTGGACTTTGCCAACGACCTGAACGAGCAGCTTCTCCATCAATCAAGCGCGGTCGCGGCACTAGCTCGCGAAGGCTGGCCTTTGCCCATGAGCATCGACGCATTGACAGGAAGGCCTGCCGGTTTGAACGGCACCGCTGGTATGATCTGGATATCCGTCTGGTGCGAGCTATGGAGGACGGGCGCGTGGAGCGATCTCTCTATCATCGCAGCCGGTCTGGATTATTATCGAGATTCCGTGATGAGCGGTAACCTTTACGGCGCCCCCGAAGATGTTGGGGAATGCGTCACGTCCGAGGATATCTACATTGCGATTAACACCTTTCTCGACGGTTACCGCGTCACTGGACGTCAGGAAGATCTGAATACAGCAGTCCACGCCGCCCGATGGCTTTATCTTTGGAGAAAATCATTTGATCATGCCATGGACCCGCTGACGATTCTCGGCGTGTATCAACTCCGTAGCCGTGGTGGCGACCTGGCATCTGCAAAAAATAACCATCTGCATATTTACGGATTGGATGCCGATGAAAGTCTGTGCGAACTGGGAAAAATCACTGGAGACGACCGGTGGACGAAACTGGCCGACGACCATTGGGAATTTGCCGCGCAACTGACGCCTCTGGTGGACGGGCAGTTCAACGCCTACCGGGGGATGGTCACGGAGCAATTTTATTTCATCGACTGGTCCGCACTCGGCAACTCGGTTTACCGCTTCGAGGCTGACGATCGCCATGCCGCTTATGATGTCGGCCCTCATTATCGCAACAATGGGAACCTTGCCGGCTTTTCGCACGCGTGGTGCACAGCCTTTGTTTTATCCACTTCACTAAGACGTCGAGGTTTGCTAAAAACATGAAACTCCTATTTCAAGGTGACTCTATCACTGATGCCTTTCGAAAACCGGACGAAATCAATCCGGCCTATCAACTTGGGAACGGCTATGTTTTTTTGGTGGCTGCTAGGCTCGGATTTCAGATGCCTTGCGCGAAATTGGAATTCGTAAATAGAGGCGTCAGTGGCGATACCGTCCATGACCTCGTAAGCCGTTGGCAACGGGATACGATAGATCTAGAGGCCGATTTCCTCACTCTTCTGGTGGGAGTCAACGATACCATTGACTCGATGAACGGAATCTCCCGGCGCGATGACGCGTCGTTTACTTCCGCCTACAGCTCATTACTTTATTCCATCCGAACAAGCCGACCTCAAACCCGCCTCATTGTTTTGGAACCTTTTCTTTTGGTGACCGGCGACGTCACGGCGCCTTGGAGAGAACACCTCCGACTAAGACAGAAAACAATTTGTACGATTGCCGCAGAAACCGGTGCGGAGTTCGTCCCTTTACAAAGTCTCTTTGATGATGCCGCCGCGCGATTCGGCCCGCAATATTGGTGTTTCGACGGCATTCACCCGACCCATGCCGGATTTCAACTTCTAGCCGATGAGTGGCTCCGTGTCTTTCTCTTGATGGCCGAATGAAAGCACAACCTGTTGAACGAAAAACCGTGGTCACGAATCAAGAAGACATTTTGAAAATGGGATCCGATGGTCTAGTGATTCAAGAGGTGGAAGGCTGGATTCGAAGTGGTCGATTGCGTGCCGGGCAAAAACTGCCATCCGTAAAGGCTTTGCAAAAAATGCTCGGTGTCGGCCAGGCCAGCATTGAGTCCGCCAAGGAGAACATGTGCCGACGCGGCCTCATTGAAACGCGCCGCAGGAGCGGATCCTACACGCTTCCGAATGCCAAGGAAATTCTCGGTTATGAGGAAACCCGAACGATGGCATCAGCCCAGGCTCTCGATTTTTATCTTCCAAGCTTCCCGGAGCGGACTATTTCGGTTTACACAATGGATTGCCTGGGGCGCTCCAGGCGCGCGTGGGACGACGTGTTGGGAGCTTACGCTAAAAAACACAGTTGCCACGTCGAGCTATTGACCCCGCAAGATGGACATCTGATGCATTTGCAAAAGATGCGGGCAATCGATTTGGTTCATACGACTCATGGCATGATGGATGCAATCGGCCTCGACGCATTCCATCCCATCAACCAGAGCGATCTCCCTGCCTCTTTCACCAACGATCTCCTTTCCCCCGTCGAGAGGAAGTGGCTCGCACGCACCCCCTGTTATTCGCTTCCATTCAGCCTGACGGTGCAATATCTTTTCGTCAATCGCAAGCTCGCCGATAAACTGGGGGTTCCAACTGCATTGCCTA
>JBDNGG010000526.1:0-5788 GCA_041689405.1 Terrimicrobiaceae bacterium
GTGGTCAGGTTGTTTCCCTGCATAGCCTCAAGCAATCGTGGAGCCTCCAGAACGGATCGATAGGGGAGGGGATTTGTTTTCGTGGGGAGGAGATAAGAGGTGAGCTGGTCACGAACCGCTGCACGGAGATCTTCCGAAGCTGGAGGCGATGGCTATTTCAATCGCGACAACCATCAAGGACCCTGAACCCCAGCATGCCGGACGTCCCGAGGCTGATGGCAATCGGCACCAGCAGCGATGTCGTCACCGTGTGAGACGGAAAGTTTGCCATCAGGATCGCAAGCAATAGAAATCCCACGATGACACCTGCATCTCCGAGCGAGGTCAAATTCACGAGGCTGATCATCCACACCGCCAACCCGGAATCTTTGAGCGAGATTCCCCCTGCAACCAGCCAAAGGACCTCCCAGGAAATTTCTCGAATCTCGTTTGTTCCGCAAGTGCGCATGTTCGGGAATGCTCCCGTGGTTTGACCACCGTCAAACTGCGCCGAGCACCAGACTGGCGTTGATTCCGCCAAATCCGAAGGAATTGCTCAAAATACGCCGGGTCGGCATCTCACGGCCATGAAGCGGAACAACATCCAAGTCGCATTCCGAATCCAGATTTTCATAATGAAGCGTTGGCGGCACCCATCGGTGCTGCATCGCCAAGCAACAAATGATCACTTCCAGCGCACCTGTCGCCCCCAGCGGGTGTGCTGTGTAGGCTTTCGTTCCGCTGACCGGGATTCGATTGGCGTGGTCTCCGAACACCGCCTTGATGCAGCGCGTCTCGCTGGAATCATTTACCTTGGTCGAACTCGCATGGGCGTTGATATAATCGATCTCTTCCGGATTCAGCCCCGCATCGTCCAGCGCCCGGCGCATCGTGTGGATACAGGGAAGTCCCGTGGGATGCGGGGAGGTCATGTGATGCGCATCATTGCTTAGTCCATAACCGAGGATTTCCGCGTAAATATGTGCTCCCCGCCGTTTGGCATGCTCGTATTCCTCAACCACCACCGCTGCCGCCCCCTCGCCCATCACGAACCCATCCCGACTTGCATCAAATGGCCGACAAGAATGCGGCGGAGCTTGCTGGCTCATGGTTCGGATGAGCGTGAATGCACCGTACGTGAGCGGACTCAACGGCGCCTCGGCGGCTCCCGCCACAATGACATCTGCCAAGCCATCGCGGATATAACGCATGGCTTCACCCAGCGCCACAGTGCCGCTCGCACAGGAGTTGGAATTAGTTGTCCCGATGCCTTGAAAACCAAACTCGATTGCAATATTGGAATGCGCCGACCCGCCAAAAACCTGGAGCGCCAGAAGTTGATTCACCGCCCTTGGCCCCCCGGATAAGAAGGCTTCATTTTCTGCCTCCGCATTGGCGATGCCTCCCAAGGCTGTGCCAAAGCTGACGCCCCTGGTGGTGGATGGAGCGTCCGGAGAAGCATCCAATCCAGAGTCTTTGATCGCGAGGTGAGCTGACGCCACGGCAAACTGGGCGTAGCGGTCCAAACGTTTGAGGCGCTGGGGTCCAAAATATGCCTTGGCATCAAAATCATTCACCTCCCCCGCCCCGTTTGCATTAAATCGGGACGTGTCGAATCTGGTCACCCGGCCAATGCCGCTGCGCTCCGAAAGCAATCCGGTCCAAAAGGCATCTTTTCCGATCCCAATGCACGATATGGGTCCAAGACCAGTAATTACTGCTCGTCTCACCGGGATCAATTCTGGTGCGCGAGCACCTCGGCGACGTGGATAGTTTTGACGCCCGTGCGCTGCCTCTGGAGCATTCCTTGGATCTGCATTAGGCAGCTGGAATCACCAGACACCACGTATTCAGCATCCGTCTCAACAGCAGAAGCACATTTCACCTCGCCCATGGCACTGGAGATCTCCGGAAACTTCACCGCAAACGTCCCCCCGAATCCGCAGCAGGTCTCGGCTTCCTTCATTTCGACGAGTTCCAGTCCCCGCACATGGCGGAGTAATTCACGGGGCTCCCGTTTGATCCCCAACTCTCTCATCCCGTGGCAGCCATCATGAAAAGTAACCTTCGCTTCAAACCGTGCGCCGACGTCAGTGACTTTGAGCACATTAACCAGAAATTCGGTGAACTCATGCACTTTCCCTGACAACGCCTTGGCCTCCGGTTCGCGCTCATGCCCATGGAACAATTCAGGATAAAAAACTTTGAGCATCGCGCCGCAGGATCCCGATGCTCCGACCACAACATCCGAATCGCGGAAGGCATCCATCATCGAACAGGCTGTGCCCCTCGCTTCATCCCAATACCCCGAGCTAAACGGCGGCTGTCCGCAGCAGGTCTGCGCCTCTGGATAATCGACCTCGTGCCCAAGGCGTTCGAATATCTTGACCATGCTAATCGCCACGTTGGGGTAAATTTGGTCCACGAAGCATGGAACAAAGAGAGAAATCCGCATACGCGCCCATTACGCCAGAACTTCCTCCTGCGGTCATTAAAATAGATCGTCTCCCCAAGTAATTCGGATCGGGATCCACGCCACGCTGGCTTTCATCGCGGGCCTGATCGGCTCAATCACGATGATAGGGCAGCCCCCGGACAATCGTGTAAGCGCGATACAATTGCTCTAATAACACGACCTGCGCGAGCTCATGCTGGAGCGTGAGCGGCCCGAGTGAGATGCATTCGTTTGCTGTGACGCGCAGTAGGTCCGAGTGGCCGTCTGCCCCGCCAATGAGCAGACTCACGGTGTCGGTGCCCGCGACTTCAAGCTCGCGCAGCCGCTGAGCCCACTGCGGACTGCTCAATGCCCGCCCCGTGCCATCCACCGCGATACGCCATGAATTTTCTGTCCTCGCTAGCAAGCCGGCCGACTCGATTTCCGGTCGCGGGGCAGGTTTCACTTCGGCAAATTCTAGGCGCGTAAAGCGGCGGATCCGGGTCGTATAGTCCGCAATCCCAGCCTTTGCATAGGCGAGTTTAGGAGATCCGACGCTGGCTAAAATCCACCGCATAACACCGTCTCCCCGGAAAGTTTTAGAAAAATCATTGACATAAGCACGAGATCATGGTGACCTTTCGACCCTTTTCTATGAAGACATTTTCCGCGAAAGCACAAGAAATCCAGCGCAGCTGGTGGGTGATCGACGCCAAGGACCAGTTGCTCGGCCATGTGGCTGTGAAAGCTGCCACTCTGCTGCGTGGTAAACATAAGGCAATTTATACCACTCACGTGGACACCGGCGACTTTGTTGTTGTGATTAATGCGGACAAAGTTCGCATTGGCGGCAAAAAAGAAATCCAGAAGACATACATGAGCTTCTCCGGATATGTCGGCGGTCACAAATCAGAAACATTCAAAGCCCGGAAGGAGCGCCGCCCGGAACTCCTCGTCGAGCGCGCCGTCAAGGGGATGATCCCGCACAACCGCCTTGGATCCGCGACCTACCGCAAACTCAAAGTGTATAGCGGTGAGTCCCATCCCCACGAAGCCCAGGCACCAAAAGCGGTGGCTATTAAATAATCTCCAGCTAATTCCATGAGTACTATTGTTCAACAATCCGCCACCGGGCGTCGTAAAAACGCGATTGCCAAAGTCTGGGCCAAGCCCGGCACGGGGACGATCACGGTCAATAACCGCGATTTCATCGACTACTTCCCAAGCCTGTCGTTGCAGAATGACATCCTTCGCCCGCTCGAACTCGCCAATAGCATGCACGCATTTGATTTCCGTGTGAGCACCAATGGTGGTGGCGTGCGTGGGCAAGCGGGCGCGATGCGACTTGCCATTTCCCGGATCCTCATCGAAGCGAATCCCGAATTTCGTCCCATCTTGAAAAAAGAAGGCCTCTTGACTCGGGATCCTCGAATGAAGGAGCGCAAAAAGCCCGGCCAGCCCGGAGCTCGCAAACGTTTCCAGTTCTCGAAACGCTAGTTTCCAAATTTTCCCACCCCAAAAGAAAAGGTCGACAGGTTGTTTATACTGTCGGCCTTTTTCTTTGCCCCGCCACCGTGCGGTAAAGATCGGCCAACGCTGCGCCAGAGGCGTCTTCGGAATACTCTTTCCGCACAGCATCCCGCGCCGCACAGCCCATCCGGGCATTGAGGTCGGAGTCCTCAAGCAGGACAGCCATTCGATCGGCCAGCATTTCATCGTCGCGCTCCGGGACGAGAAACCCGTTGGTTCCGTCGACGACAGCCTCCACAATGCCGCCGTGACGGGTTGCGACGACTGGAACTCCTGCTGCCATGGCTTCAAGCATGCTGTTGGGCACGCCCTCGGTGTCTCCGGCGATGGATTCGCTGGGATGCACAAAAATGGCGGCTCGAGCCAATTCGTCCGCGAGTTGAGCCTGCGGTAAAAACCCGGCGAACCGCACCCGGTCTGCCACCCCAAGCTCAGCTGCCAGCGCGCGTAATTCCGTTTCCATCGGTCCCTCTCCAGCCAGAGTGAGCCGCGCAGTGGCGTCCTTTTTGCAGACCCTCGCGAAGGCGTGGAGCGTGGTTACCAGGCCTTTTTTTGGAACTAATCGACATGCTTGCAAGATCGTGTGCGATGCCACAGCGGAGAGCGCCCGCAGCGGCACCTTCGAATCGGGTATCACTGTGCGCGTAACGCGAGTTTTCCCTTGGTCGGCGCCCATGGCCGCGACGCGCTCTGCCAATGCCGTGCTCCGGCACGCGATCACATCCGCACGCGCGAAGACTTCGCCCCGCGCGGCGGCGTAGGCAGGACCAGCAATGGCCCCGGCCACGTCCGCACCGTGAAATGATACAACCACCGGAATATCGATTTTTCGAAGCAGCGGAAGCCAATGCACGGCGACGTTTCCAAAGAATATGTGCAGCACGTCGGATCCCCGGGCTTGGATGTGGTGAAGCATCGTATCGACCTCGCGCGCGCTGGCCTGCCATGGGCCGGATTTCATGCTGCGTTCGCGGAGTCGGCTTGCCCAGCGCCAGGGCGAGCGTGGCACCACATCCAACGATGCGACCGGAAACTGCGCGAGATTTTCAATTCGCTGGGTAATAACATGGACATCCCACCCCGGAAGAAGCGTGATTTGCCGGTGGATGTGCAACATCTCCGGCTTGAGGTATGTTGCGCAAAAAAACGTGATCGTCGGACTTTTCATTTCGAAATCCGACGGTACGGCAGCACGGGGGAAGCAATCAAAAGTCGACAGCGAAAACGATGAATCCCTTGGGTTTTCCGGGATCATTAGGATCCCAAGAGGTCGTTTTTCGTCCATCGCCGTAGCTTTTCGGCGCCAGCGGGTTTACGAGTTGCCATGGCCGCCCCTCGCGGAATACCTCTGCGACGATGCCCTCGATGGTCGGCTTGGGATCCGGCGTCGTCGGCAGCGGCCGCGTCGGGATCTCACGGGGCAGGGGTGCGATGAATTCTTCTTGCGCAAATCCTCCGGCGGCAAAGCACCCCACCGCTAAACAACCAAGCACCCATGATGTCTTCATGGAAAAACTTTACGTAAACGCTCCCAAAGTATCAAGCCGAGGGTGACCTAATTATGAAAAATCGCACAGACTCTGCTCGATTCGGCTGTTCGCAAGGCATTGGGTATTTGGCTGGCAATTTTCTCACCGCCGGAGTAATTACTTTCGCCGAAATGCCGACATTGAAAGATCTGGAAGAAGTTTATCAGCTCCCGTTGTTTGAGCTGATGCAAAAGGCGCGCGAGGTGCATCATGCGAAGTGGCCTGCCCAAGAAATGCAGCTGTGCACGCTGCTGAGCGTCAAAACCGGAGGTTGCAGCGAGGACTGCTCGTATTGCGCGCAGAGCGCCCGATACGA
>JBDNGG010000527.1:0-4274 GCA_041689405.1 Terrimicrobiaceae bacterium
CCAGAGCATGCTCTGCCACACGCAGAAATCCTTCCGTGGAATCTGTGAGCGCGACCTCGAGGTGTCCCACCTCTCCGGGCTCTGCGGCGAGGCCTGCTTGCTCCAGCACCTCATGAACCGCCATCGCGCAGTTCTGTGCGGAATCGACAAGTCCCACTCCATCACCGACAGCGCGAGCAATGGCTGCTCGAAGGAGGGGATAATGGGTGCAACCCAGCACCAGAGTGTCAATGCCCGCTCCCACAAGCGGGTCCAGGTATCGTTTTAGCACGCTGTCGGTGATCGGATCGTCGAACATTCCTTCTTCAATCAACGGCACGAGCAGCGGACATGCCACCGCATGGACGCAGGAGTCAGGAAGGATATCATGGATCGCTTGTTCGTAGGCTTTTGAAGCAATCGTCGCCCGCGTGCCAATGACCCCGATGCGTCCATTTTGCGACACTCGACACGCTGCAGCGGCGCCTGGCCCAATCACTCCTTGCACGGGGCAATTGAACACTTGTTTCATGCGGGGCACAGCCAGAGCGGATGCCGTGTTGCACGCGACGACGATCATTTTTGCTTGTTCGGCAAGCAGGAGTCCACCGATCTCGACGCTATAGCGTTCGATCGTGCGACGGCTTTTTCCGCCATAAGGAACCCGCGCGGTGTCACCAAGATAAAAAATATGCTCGCGCGGTAACAGCGACCGCAGTGCGGCGACCACCGTGAGCCCGCCGATCCCGGAATCAAATACCCCAATCGGACCAGTGATGCTTTTTACTGCATCGTTACAGGAGTCGTCATCAATGGGCACAAAAGAAAGCATTGCATGCCCCACGATCAAAAATCAATGCGGCATATTTCCGGGCATCAAGGCTCAGGACAGAGCCGCAAGCGCAGCTTCGACCGCCACGAAGTCCGGCACTTCTTTCGGACTCGGCGTTTGCTCGCAATATTGAATCACTCCAGACTTATCGATCACAAATACAGCGCGGGCTGACGTGTCCCCAATCCCTGCTAACGCAGGAAAAAGCACGTCGTATGCCTTGGTCACTTCTTTGTTCAAATCGCTCAACAGCGGGATCGTGATAGATTCCTTTTCCGCCCACGCCGCTTGAGCAAATGGACTGTCCACGCTCACAGCAATCACCTTAGCACCCAGACTGGAGAACTTTTCAAGGCCCGCTGTGACATCACACATTTCCTGGGTGCACACACCTGTGAAAGCGAGCGGGAAAAACAACAACACAGTGTGTGATGTGCCAAAATTCTCACTGAGCGTGACGTCAACAAGGTCATCGCCAGATGCTGACTTGAGGGTGAAATCCGGTGCAGGTGATCCGACAGGTAAAGCCATAGAATGTTTATATAGTAGGTTTGATGGAAGAGATGCGGAAGACTCCCGCCATCCACGGGCACAAGTAGAACCAATGCAGACCCGCTCGGGCAAGTTCATTTGTCAGCATTCTAAGAGGACGCTAAATCCCTGTCCTCTCCGGAGTCGTCTCTCATTCGCGGGAGCATCGCCGTTTACTGCTCGACCAAGCGTTCTTGCAGCAAGATAAGTAATCGAATGACGCGGATCGGATGGATTTTCATTATTATGGCCGCGCTCCTGTTGAGCGCGTGTTCCTCGCCGAAATACCGTGGATACAAGTATGGCGTCTACACATTGCGGGGCGAGACATATTCCCCGCTGGCACCCCGCGAAGCCATCGGCTACAAGGAAATTGGAATCGCGTCGCATTATCGGGAGGGCAATTGGCTCTTTCCTGGCAAGACGGCCATCGGAGAAAAGTTGTATCCAAGCACCGCCGGAGCCGCGCACAAAACACTGCCATTGCCCTGCCGCATCCGTATCACCAACCTCCAAAATGGACGCAGCACCGTGGTCCGGGTCAATGATCGTGGACCCTTCATTCCGGGAAGAATCGTGGATGTCACCGCGCCTGTGGCAAAAAAGCTCGGCTTCCACAAACAGGGCCTAACACGCGTCAAGATCGAAGTCATTGATGTCGGTGATGGCAAACACCGCATTCGCAGATAGTAATCATAGAACCACCATGGAAAATCCCCAACCACCGAAGCCGGAAATCGAGCGTGATCTCGGGCCGCAGCCAATTCTGCAATTGCTGGAAAAGCACAATCTCAAATCCCACGATCTGGTCGCTGCGTCGGGCGAGCACATCACGCACAAAATGGTCGCCCGCGCTTGCAAAGGCCGCCGCCTGACATCGCACGTCCAACAGAAAATCCTCCGTGCACTTAACAAAGCCAGCGGGCAGGAATTTCGGCTCGCAGACATTTTCACGTATTGAGTCCGGCACGGAGCCGGGTATTTTTGCAACGTGGAGACGATTAGAAAGGATTTATTATTCCGTCTAGAGAAACAAATGTTTTGATCTTCGGAATTTCATGCTATCAAATAAAGTATTTCAATCATCC
The DNA here is from genome assembly GCA_041689405.1 of Terrimicrobiaceae bacterium. Lineage (GTDB taxonomy): Bacteria > Verrucomicrobiota > Verrucomicrobiia > Chthoniobacterales > JAATET01 > JBDNGG01. The sequence goes on from JBDNGG010000527.1 coordinate 2,431, forward strand.
ATCTATGAAATCGCACAGCCTGATCTGGTCCGCCACACCGACGCCCTTTACCGATGAATTTCGTGTGGATGCGCCATCCGTCGAGCGCCTCATGGCCCATCACACAGCGTATGGAATCGATGGAGTTTTTCTGGGAGGCAGTTGTGGAGAGGGACCATGGATGCGTTGGGAAGATCAGGAGGACCTCGTCCGAATCGCGGCAGCCTCAAATCCTGGCAGGCTTTCCATCGCGGCGCAGGTGACGGATAATTCTGCCTTGCGCATGCTTGATCATGCCGAGCGCTTTGCCAAATGCGGCGCAGATTTTGTCGTGCTGGCGGGACCCACATTTGTCATGAATCCCACGCCGGAACGGGTTCTGAAAGTGTACACGGATGTCTTGAGAAACAGTCCATTGCCCGTGATCGTTTACGACCGGGGTAAGGCGGACCGCTACCTTTTGCCGAATGAGTTGCTTCGCGAACTCTACCACGAACCGGGAATCGCCATGATTAAGGACAGCTCCTGTGACGACTCCCGAATGGAAGTGGCAATCGAAGCACGACGAAATCGCGAAGGGCTCACTCTTCTTAATGGCGATGAATTCCAGTGCCTGAAATACTTGAGCGCGGGATATGACGGCCTTCTGCTCGGGGGCGCGATTTTTAATGGGCGACTGGCCCGCCGCATGGATGCAGCTTTTCACGCAGGAAATAGGGACGAAGCCGAAATTCTGCAAACGCGGATGATCGAGTTGATGTCGCTGGTGTACGGCGGCAGGGATGCCAGGTGTTGGATGGCTGGACTTAAGTATCTCTTGCATCAGGCTGGTATTTTTTCCAGCGCGCACTCGCTGCTTGATTATGAATTGAGTGATTCCTGCCGCCAAGCGATCGATGAAATTCTCGTCGGTCCGGACGCCGATGGTTTCCGGGCTGATATTTGCTCGGATGCCTGCCGCCCATGAAAAGCCACGGATCCTATCTTCCTTACCGCGACACAAAACCCAAGGGCGCGGCTGACTTCTACTTTGCCATCGTGGCCACCTTTCGTTTCGTTATCGCGAAGCGCGGGCATGACGGCTGGGTGCGATACCTCCGGGAAATGGGGCAGCAATACTTTGCGCCCGTCAATCAAATGTGGGCCAAGGACGGACTCGATGCCGTGGAGGGTTACTGGAAGGAGTTTTTCGCGGCGGAGCCGGGTGCTTCGGTGGAAGTAGAGCGGGATAATGACAGCGTTACGATCCACGTGCATACGTGCCCTATGATTGCCCACTTACGCAACTCTGATCGCGCACCGCTCGCCTGTTTGTGCCAGCATTGTTTTTATCTCAATGATGCGCGCGCTGCTGAGGCGGGACTTGCCATGCGGTTGGAGGGGGGCAACGGATCCTGCCGTCACAGCTACATGAAACGCGAGGACGTCCAACCGCAAAAAATGGACGCAATCAAGGAATTTCGGGTATGCTAGGCTGCTACGATTTTTGCGGGCACTACGACTGGACTTTCGCATGGATGACGAAGGAAGGTGGCCAATCCCTGTTGGAAACTTACTGGGTTGAAGCGATTAGCGAAGATAGTCAGCGCCATGCAAGTGAACTGATTGGCCGCGAAGGCTTCGAGGGAATGAAAAAGTATTGGGGCCATACGCTCGCAGAAGAATCTCCCGAACGCGGATACGGAATGGAGTTTCTCGAAAATCGGGCGTGGACACAATTCCATGACTGCCCTTCGCGAGGCTTTCTGATTCGTAACGACATCCAGTTTTCAAAAGATTACTGTGACCACTGCATCGCGTGGATTCGTCCGGTTCTGGAAAAGTCCGGCTTTGCGGTTGAGCATGAGCACAATCACCGTGGTCAG
>JBDNGG010000528.1:0-4336 GCA_041689405.1 Terrimicrobiaceae bacterium
ACTTTTCTACACCAATGATTTGAATTTAAGCCTGTCCATCTGAATTCCCCGTCTCCCGTTTCTGACCCCGTTTCCCTGACCCCGTTTCCACTTGGGGTTCAGCGTGGGGTTCGGCGCTTCCGCGAACGAACCAGAACGACGAAGATGCCGAAGAATGCAAAAGCTACAACCACGTAGGTGCAGATAGTAGCCGAAGCAGGAGATCGTGGAAAATGCTTTCCGGTTGGTTCACTATGCGGCCCACCCGACGAATACTCGTCAACACCAAGTTTGGTATCTGGACGAACTAGACCATCCTCTCTTGGTTCTTCTGTATTCAATCCTTCATCATCAAAGCCGGGTCTTACCTTGACTAAGTATTCAACTCTGTCGATATATTGCGTTACGATAGGATCAGTCTCACTTATCTCACGCAGCCCCTTCAGAGCTTCGTCTGCTTCACGCCGAAAGATATTCTCGTCAAAAACAAAAAATCCGAGCTCAACAAGTTTCACTTGTTCGAGTGCCGGAAGTTCTTCATTCGCACGACGCTTCAACGCTGTGCGAAATCGATCCGGATTTTCCCGCACGGCTGATTCCCATCCCCGCATCGAATCGAACGAAAAAATTTCATCAAGGACCTTTTCAGGGTCATCAGGCATTTCACTGGCCAGACATGACGCTCCAATTAAACTTATGAACAAACGCATGACGTTCAAACCGCTATGTCGAAAAATTGTCATTCTTGCGATTCGTAATCAATTTCAATGTGCGTTGTGCCGAATATTATATCGGATTCGCTTCCGGTTATTCTCCGCATGTCAAAAACCGAATCCTCAATCTTCTCAACCCTTCGGTCCATCAGCTTCCAAGTTTCAGATTGGTGGTGGTTTAATACGCCCAATGCGTGCAGGATTTCGTGAGCCAAAACTTGGTAGCTTTCAGGAAAGGAGTTTAGATCAGAGTTTACAATTCCGCTCACTAAGACTCCATCTAAAACGAAAATTTTATTCGCGAAATCAACTAGATATTGAACCTTCTCCGCCGGTGGCACTTCGGGGAGGCCATTAACATGCTCGGGAGTTAAAACAAATGCTCCGGCGGCTCCAGACAGAAATACATCGTCGAGAAAATACATATTTAAGGAACCAGGGGTATTGTGATCACGCATGAGCTGCTTACCTTCTTCAGTAAAATCTGACTTGATGCTCCCGCTGGACCCGGTTCGCTCGTAGAGGTCAAGAAACGTCCCATTGCTATTGTAGAAATAATCTCCTGAAGCTGGCGTGGGGTCCGCATCTAATTTCAGTCCAATTTGCGCAAGCACTTCTTCAGTAAATTCGAGCGCTTCATTTAGCTCCGATAGCTCACGCGTTTTGCTGCCTGAGAAATGCCATGCTTTCACGCGTAAGGTACCGATGGCCGGCGCCGTTGCGGTAATCGTCGAATCTTGTCCGCCCGGCGTTGGAATGTTGAACGTCACGGTGTCTCCCAGCTTTACCTTGTGCGTAAGGTCGTCGAGACCTTCGTCGGTTCCGTCTTCGGGATATTTGTCGTCGACATCGTCGTCCACGTCGTTCGAGACGAGGATCAGGCCGTTGGTCCGGAACACTCCCGGCTCGCCCGGAATTTCCACGACTTCGATCTCGTTTTCCGGGTCGCTGTCGGTCTTGATTTTCACCGTCGCGGTTCCCTCGCCTTCTTTCCAAGGCATCGGAACCTTTAGGTAGAACCGGTCCACGTCTTCTTCGGCGAGGTTCTGGGTCAACTGAGGATTCTCCGGATCTCCGTAGAACGCTTTCTCCCATTTCGCGACCTTCAGCTTGTCGGCCGATACAGTTGCCGCCGTAAATCCACTGTAAGTCGGATCCTCTTCCGGAACCAGTATCTCCACCGGCAGGAGACTCACTGCGGTCATCCTCCCCTCCCGAATCTCCGGGTTCAGCACGGCGTCGGGCACCGGATATTCCTTGTCCTCAATTGACTTGGAATCTCCCGCCTGAATTTTGATCTTCACGACCTCCACCTTGTCAGTCGTCCATCCATCTGCTTCAACGTAGGGATAGGGACGGCTTTTGGTGACCTTCAGGAAGGTCTTTTCAATATCCCGCTCGACGGTCAGATGATCTCCATTCGGCGCCGTTTTCCTGGCAAGTCTGACTTCGACGAGTTGGCCGGAACCGCTGGCCGCCCGTTTGGGCTCTGCCTTTTCCCCCAAAGCAATAAAGAACGTACCCAAACCAGATGTCACGGGGGAGGCGCCCTCTGGCTCCCAATCTACGGAACTTGGCATCGACTGGTTCCTGAGAAAGGTGATCGCAGGGGAAACACCCGAGGTGGGTTCGCTAACCGAGCTTTGCATTTGACCGACAATACGCCAGGAAGTTTGCGCTGCATATTCCGTTGGTTCGTCCGGTTCGGGTTCGTTCGTGCCATCGGTACTCCCGCCTGTTGGTACCCATTCCAAAACCATCTCAAGGGTTACGGGATCAAGCACTTCGTTCCAGTATCCATCAACGGCTCCGTTGCCCACTCCGCCGTTCGATCCTTCACCGCCGGCTGGCCCATAGCTCAAATTCGCCCTTCTCACTTCCAAATACAGCTCATTCTCGCTCGTGGGCCGCTCTGTCTTCTTCGGCGCACCGTTTCCGGGCTGAAGACTGTTCCCGAGTGTCTGCACGCGGGCACCGAGCAGCAGCCCGCCGCCCCGGAGGGTCAATAAACTCCGCCCGCCGATTCCACTGCCACCGCTCCCGCCGCCGCGACGAAATGCCTGATAACGGCTCACGCTGGTGATGCCGCCACCGCCAGGCGGCGCCGTGGCCCCGGTCACTTCGCCCGGATCGCCGGGATCGAGTGGATCGGTCAGTCTCACGTTCACTTCGTGCCCGTCACTGAGAGTGTCTTCGTCGGTATCCTTGATCCAGGGGTCGGTCCCGTTGAGATACTCCGCGAGATTTGAAAGGGTATCGACGTCAGGGTCGCCGTTAGCGTCAGAGGCCTTTTTCGGATGCAGCCAGTTCCCATATTCCCATCCGTCGGGCATGTCGTCCCCGTCGCTGTCATCATTGAGCGGATCGGTATGGACCCACCACCAGGTTGCCAAGGTGGTGCCGTTGGTATGTCTCCCTGCCCACATTTGCCTCCCATCGTCGAAATACTGCGTCCATGTCGGTTCGGGCGGTGCGCTGGAGGCGGGGGAAGAAGTGACGAGTTCCCCGTTCGCATTTACGACCCAGCCGTCGTCGGGGAAAACGGGGACGCCTTCGTCATTATAAAGCCCGATCCGCGTCATGGTTTCCTGAGTCGAGCTGGCGATGGGCCAGGGCCAGTGTTGGGTCTCCACGGTCCGCATCCAGGTCACAACGGTCCCGATTTCGGTGCGCGCATCGTTGTCGTAGAAGGTGGATGATCCCTGAAATTGGTAGGGACCATAGATGAGTCCGCTGAATCCGTATTCTCCTGGAAGCGGGTACGCGGGTGGCGTCGGGATCTCGCTGCGATCAAAGTGGAGAACGAGACCCGCGACTTCCCAGCCATCGAGTAGATCGTCGTCGTCTGAGTCGGGATTCCGAGGGTCGGTTCCGAGGAGGAATTCTTCGATATTGGTCAGCTCGTCGTTGTCAGGATCACTATCACCGTGTGTCTGTAGATTATCGGGATCAATGCCGATGAGGTCGGCAAAGTGTAGACCGCGCCACGTCAGCCATTCAGGGGTCAACCCGTTGCCGCCCGTTAGGCCATTGCCATTTACTATCCCCACCACCCCGAATCCCTGCGGAACCGCAAGTGTCCCGGATTTCGTCAAGCCCGCGAAGCCGGCCGTGACCGTCACGGTCAGCGCGCCGGCTGACTGGTAAGCCGTCGTTGCAGTTCCACTGATATTACTAAAGGCGGGTCTCGTGCCGAAAGCGGCAGTGCTCCCGCCGAGTCTCGCAATCTGAACCGCCGCGTTTTCCGCCGGAGCGAGGGACTGATGTCGCACCTCGGTGGCGCCAGTCGTCGTGTTGCGCCAGACCTGCCAGGTGCGGTGAAGCACCGTCGCCATGATAGCGGTGACGGGGTTGCCGGAGACCGCGAGGGCGAGGTCGAGCTCCTCGTGACTGGAAACGGGAACCCATATCTGAGGGCTGATGACGATCTCGGCCTGAGAACTCGCGGTGGCGAAGGTGGCGTCCGCTCGAACGCTGGCGGCGTTGTCTCCCAGAACAAAATTGACTTCGGCGACTCCGCCGGCGCCAGTGATTGCCAGCGCCGAGGCGAGCGAACCGGGACCGGTAAGGTGGGTGAAATCGACCGTCGCGCCAATTGCGGGGCTGGTTCTGTGATTCAACTCATTGACCACACCGGTGGCATC
>JBDNGG010000529.1:0-5281 GCA_041689405.1 Terrimicrobiaceae bacterium
ATGTCGCCGAGCTGGCCGCCGTGGGATTCGACGAATTTTTCCGACTGCACGAACATGCCGCCGGAGCCGCAGGCGGGGTCGTAGATGCGACCTTTGTAGGGGGCGAGCATCTCGACAAGGAGGCGCACGATGCAGGAAGGGGTGTAGAACTGGCCGCCGTTCTTGCCCTCGGCGGATGCAAATTGCGTGAGGAAATACTCAAAGACTCTCCCCAGCAAATCCTTCGAGCGGCTCGCGACATTGGCCAGTTGGATGCTGCCGATCAAATCGATCAATTCGCCGAGGCGGTGTTTATCCTTCGCTGCGCTCAGGCTCTGCGACATGGCTTCGCGTGGTCGGATAGCGCTACCGCGCTGGGCAGTGTCGAGGTCGGCCCGTCCGTAATTCTTGTTCAAAGCCCCTTTCAAACGCGGGTTGTCGCGTTCGAGGGCGACCATGGCGTCGTCCACGTCCTTGCCGATGCTCGGGAGCTTGGCGCAGGACTGGAGCTGCGGCCATCGAGCATCCACCGGCACCCAAAAGACATTGGCGGCGAGGTATTGCTTCGCGCTGCCGCGCTCACCCTTCGGGCTGCCTACGGCAGGCTGTCTCATTCCACTCGGCTCGTCTTTGTCCTCGGGGTTCGCGCCGGCGAAGTCTCCCTGACCGGCGACGAGCTTGGCGTGGTGCTCGTCGAAGGTGTCGGAAATGTATTTAAGGAAGATGAGGCCGAGGACGACGTGGTTGACGGACGCCTCTGCGTCCGCCCTGCGGGTTGCCTTCGGCAGTCTGTCTCGCTCCGCTCGGCTGTATTCCGCCGCATCCTTGCTGTTTCTCAATTTATCCGCCGCCAACCACAGCTTCTGTTCGAAGCCAAGGTTGGCTGTCGATTCAGTCCTTGATGATTGATTGCGTGCCATAAGTTGGAGACTGGGAGGGATGATTGTCGGTGGCTTAACCTAAAATAAAGCCGGGATCAGAAGTGAACAGCGCAGGGCGTGCCAGATGCGGCAGAAAACGTTTTTGCCGCCGGACTCAGCCACGCAGGTTGCCGATCCGCCCCGGCAAGCGTCGGCGTGCTCCACAAAGCGATTCGCGGCGAGGGCGCGCTGCGACATAACCTATATTGTGGGGAGCCCTCGTCTGCCATTCCTGAATTGAAAATTAGGTTGGTCCATACATTCAATGCAAGGTGATTGCGCGTGGGTGACTATTAGCCTATTAGCGCTTGGCAGCGAGTGGGATTTACTGACTCAGGCATCCACGAAGGAGGACGGTGCTTTGGCATACTCCATGTCCGTGCAGCGTTCTCCGAAGATTGACATTTTGATACGCCGCTTGGGTTCCGTGTGTGCTTCGGTGGCGGGAAGCGTCACGAGGTGGTTGTCGTCCCGCATGTCGATGCAGTCGCGTGTGTCGCCGAGCGTGCATGGCAATACCACGTCCACTTGGCTAAGCACAGAGGGCCTGCGCTGGCTGATGGAATGTTTGTGTTTGTTCCGCGGCTCCGACGATGGTTTCCTGCCCTGTGATTTATCCGGGCTAAGGGTTGCTCCGGGTAGTTGGGCGCGAACTCACGGCCCAGCCAAATCGTCACCGCCACCAGAGCGAATCCGGCTTTGATCGGATCGATTGCTCCGTTCTTGGTTCGAGTCCCTTAGTTGAAAGATATGAGTCCATCGCGACCTATTGACAAATCGTTTCCGCCGGGGGCATCTTCGGCCTCTTGAGCGCAAAAATTTCCTTTCGGACCTTTCACCGTAATTTTGCCCCATGGCTGGGCATTCTTCTCGCCGTCACTGCTATCACAGGGCTGATTTATCGTTTCGGCCGGACTTGGTTCGGAATGCCCAACGAAACCGGATGGCAGGTTCTTGATATCCACTCGGGCGAATGGCTGGGAGAAATCGGCGGTGTTTTTTATGTCCTCGTCATCGGACTTGGTCTGATCGCCCTTATCGTCACCGGCCTTGTCAACCGCATGGGGTTCAAACCGGGCCGGTCACAAATCCGAAAGTTTCACCGGATCTTCGCCCTCGCGCTATGTCTTCCGCTCCTGATCTCGGCTACTACGGGGATGGCCTACAAAGCGGGTGAAACATGGTTTGGTATCAGCGATCAAACCCAGAATTTCCTCATGATGCTGCACGAGGGGGCTTGGCTTGGCCCCACGTTCAAACCTTTTTACATCCTCCTCGTCGGGCTCGGACTCCTCGCTGTCGTTGTGAGCGGATGGCGGATTGCCTGGCGAAAAAAAGCCTGAGGCCACGCTCCGCTGGCGGCGTGATCAGTTGGGGTGGGCGGCACGCGCTTTGAAGCTCGAAACTCAGCCGCAGTCAGGCATGCCTTTGCCTCGGAGCATGGGCGACCAAGTCTTTGGGCATCGGTGAAGAGAATTTCATCTCGTCACCCGTGCGCGGATGCGGGAACTGCAAAAATGTCGCGTGCAGCCCCAGCCGGCCAGCAGGATTTGTCTTCGCGCCGTATTTCTCATCGCCGATGATCGGGCATCCCTCCGCCGCGAGTTGCGCTCGCAACTGATGCCGCCGGCCGGTTTCGAGTTCAAGATGAACCAGAGACGCGCGCGCACTTGCCGATAGAACCCGGTAATGGGTAACCGCATGGCGCGTGAACTCCGAGGCATTAGTCACAACGACTCTGAACGGATTGCGTTCATCCAGATGGCATTCGAAGACCCCTTTTCCCTCGGGAAGCACGCCCTCCACAATGGCTTCGTAATGTTTTTCAACCTCACTCCAACCGCCTTGAAGCGACTCCTTGGCTTCAGAAGTTTTTGCGAACACCATCAACCCCGAAGTCTCCTTGTCGAGCCGATGAACGATCCAGACCCGCTCCCGAGCCTTCGGGTTCTTCCCGCGCAGGTATGCCGTCAGCAAAAAATAAGCCGTCCGTTCCTCCTCCGCCTGGCTCGCGATGCTCAAAAGCCCGGTGGGTTTGTCGATTACCACGATATCTCCATCCTCAAACCAAATCCGAATCCCGCCCGGTAACGAGGACCTTGGCGCCACAAAGTTTCCGGAGCGAATACTGACCGAGTCGCCTGGATGCAGTCTGTGATTGAATTGCGTGATCGGGCGGTCATTCACGAGCACGGCCTGATGCTTCAGCCAGCTCCGCACCTTTGACTTCTTCACCTCAGGCCACGCCGTGAAGAGAAAAGTCAGCAATTCGCTGGGAGAAGTAACTGGCTTCATAATAATCGCATCAGGCGGGGGTGAAAAAACAACATCGTTTCCGTATCATGCCACTCCACCTGAAAGGCGAAAGACGAAAGCGGCGATCCAACGCGAGACGCGTAACGTCCCGTTCCGAACCGCCTCTGGTTGCCAAGCGCTCCTCATGCGTTAGAGGCTGGGTGTGTAGTAATGTGGTATTCATATCCCTGCTCGCAGAGGAAGAGCTGGCGGTTCATGGCGAAATCCTGCTCCACGGTATCGTGGGAGACGAGCGAGTAGAAGTGAGCTTGGTTTTCTCCGGATTTCGGGCGCAGGATCCTCCCGAGACGCTGGGCTTCCTCCTGCCGGGAACCGAACATTCCGGAGACTTGGATGGCCACGGAGGCATCCGGCAGGTCGATGGAGAAGTTGGCGACTTTCGAGACAACTAGGGCGCGGAGTTTTCCCTGGCGGAAGTCCTCGAACAAGGTGTCGCGTCGCGCCTGCGGAGTGGAACCCTTGATGATCGGGAGGCCGAGTTCTTTCGCAAATCCGCTGATTTGCTCGATATACATGCCGATGATGAGCACGGGCTCGCCGGGATGGCGCTCGAGGAGCTGGCGCACGACGTTCAGCTTTTCCGGGTTCTCCGAGGCGATGCGGAATTTTTCCCGGGCCGGAGCGATCGCATAATCCATGCGGCGGGAAGCGGTCATCGGCAGCCGGATTTCGGTGCAGGTCGCGCGGGCGATCCATCCCTGTTTTTCCATTTCCTTCCACGGAACGTCGTATTTTTTCGGGCCTATGAGGGCAAAAACCTCATCTTCCTTTTTGTCTTCGCGAACAAGCGTGGCGGTGAGCCCGAGGCGGCGGCGGGCCTGTAGCGAGGCGGTAATCTGGAACACCGGAGCTGGTAGGAGATGGACTTCGTCATAAACGATAAGCCCCCAGTTCCTCTCGTCGAAAAGGCCGAAATGGGTAAACGGGGCATTCTTGTCCGAGCGGTGGGTGAGGATCTGGTAGGTGGCGATGGTGACCGGGCGCACTGCCCTCTCACTTCCCCCGTATTCCCCAATGGCATCTTCCGGTAGGTCGGTCTTGTCGAGGAGTTCGCGTTTCCATTGTCGCGCAGCACTCAGGCCGGTCACGAGGATGAGAGTGCTGGTTTGCAAAGTGGCCATACACGCCGCAGCGACGATCGTTTTTCCGGCTCCGCAGGGAAGGACGACAACCCCTGAGCCGCCGCGCTTGCCGCCACCGAGAAAGGCTCCCGCCGCGTCGTTCTGGTAGCGCCTCATCAAAAACGGCATACCGCTGCGCGTCGTCCCGCGCAGTGCCATAGGCAGAGTCTCCCCGGACGTGAAACCCGCAAGGTCTTCGACCGGATAGCCGAGTTTGATGAGTGCCTGCTTGAGTCGGCCTCGATGGACGGGAGCGATCGCGAACGTAGTGGTCCCGGTGCGCTCGGGCAAAAATTCTCCCAGCGTTTTCTGGCGCACGATCTCCTCGGCCAGCGCGGGATCGCGCGCGGTGAGCACGAGTTCGCTCTCGGTGCGCTCAAGCCGGAGCGCACCGTAGCGTCCAGCATAGTCGCGGATGCCCGCGCCGACGTGTTCTGGCAGGGGATATTTCGTGAATTTTTCGAGTGCGCAGAGGATGGAATCCGCGCTTTCTCCGATTGTGCAGGCGTTCCAGATCGAAAGTGGAGTGAGGCGATAGGTGTGGACGTGCTCGGGCGATTTGACGAGTTCCGCAAACCGGGCGAGGGCATCCCGCGCGTTCTCGTAAAGCGGATTGTCCACTTCCAGCAGGACGGTGTGGTCGCCCTGAACGATCAATGGATTTTGCGGGGAACTCATGGTATGCGGACTTTTTACATGACGCGGGGCATCTTGTCCCCGCAAATGATAGCTCCCTCAATCCGGGCACCAGATTTTTCTCCCAAAAAACAATCCATTTGCTATTCAGATACCGGAATGAAAGAACACCTTTTCTCCTTGAACGCCGATCCTGTGAAGGCGATCGCACGTCAGCTCGACTGCTTGGAGAAAGGAAAAACGAGCAAAGGTGACGTGGCGAATGCCGTAGAGCGAGCGGTGAAACTGCGTCCTCAGGAATTTCTCGCC
>JBDNGG010000530.1:0-6615 GCA_041689405.1 Terrimicrobiaceae bacterium
AAATGAGATGCGGTTGAATCATTAAAAAATGCAGGATAAGGGTTGATCTGTAGAAAGCTCAGGGTGCCAACCACCGGCTAATTTCCTAATGAACCCTCCAGGTCTTAACTGAACATGCTCACCCACCGAAAACAGCGAAGAACCCAAATAAAGATCGTAATCGTATGAGGCGACCTGCAGATCGTTGAATTCATCGTCTCCGAATAGCTACTGAGATGCCGCTTTTTTTTATGATTTGACAGTCTGCCCGATGCATCTCGCAAAGTATTTCCTCGCCAATGGGGCTGGGGGAAATAATTTAGGAACCTGATACATGAACGAAGAACTTCAGAAAGTCGTAGAGTCGGGGAAACTAAGCCAAGATGCTGCCATCAAGTTGGAGGCGCTGGAACCCGGCGCGTATTGCCAACACAAGAGCTGGGGGTTTGGACGGATTGCCGAATGGAATGTGCTGACCGGCCAGGTCGTGATTGATTTCACCTCCAAGAAGGGTCATCCCATGCAGTTTGAGTATGCCGCGGAGACACTCACCGTCATCCCATCCGGCTCAGTTCGCGCTCGCGCGTCGGCTGATCCCGAAGGATTGCGGGCGGACGCCAAGACGGATCCCGCTGCAGTCGCTTGTTCCATACTCTCTGACTTCGGCGGACAGGCCACCGTCGAGCAACTCCAGTCGTCGCTGGTGCCCGACGCAATGGACATCGTTGCATTCCGCAAATGGTGGGATGCAGCAAAGAAAAAACTTCGCGCGGATCCGCGGGTGCATTTGCCTGCAAAAAAAACCGACCCGATTGAACTGCATGCAGAGCCGGTCAATCAGAGCACAAAACTCTTCACGTCCTTCCACGACGCCAGACATCCCAAGGACCAAGTCGTTGCCATCGACGCAGTGCTCAAGTCGCTCGACGACCTGCTCGAGGAAGTGGATGAGTTGAAAAAACTCACTGCATCGCTGGAAGAAAATGCCAAAAAGGGACAAAAGCTTCATACGGTGCAGGCGATCGAACTTCTCCTAGCCAGAGATGAGATCATCGCCCGGCACAAAGCACTGGAACTCGACGAAGCTGTGCCCAAGATCGCCGACTACCTCAAAAGCGAGCAGTGGCGTCTTGCAGAAATTTTCAGCACTCTCGCGGCGAGCAAACATCGGCGGATCCTGGCACATTTTCCGGCGGCATTTCCCGACAACTGGCAAGACAAGGCCGTTCAACTCTCGCTGAAATCCACCAGCCCGCGCCTCGTGCAAGAAATCGCACGTCTGTTCGACGATCTGGACAGTAAGGCGGATTTCGCGGCGGCACTCGACAAAATCATCCGCGAGCGCACCGCGTCTCCGGAAATGCTTCTCTGGCTGTGCAAGGAACGAGGCGCTGGATATGAAGGCACATTCAACATTGATTTGTTCAGCGCGGTGCTTTCGTCGCTCGAACAGGACATGCTTTCCGACATCACACGTGGCACACGGTTGGCCGACCTCGTTCTCGATGACAAAACACTGCTTTCTGATTTGCTCAGCTCAGCGACCAAAGTGGAAGTCCGCGACGTCGTGCGCAAACTCAAGTTGACCACCGTCTTTGACGATCTTGACAAACGCTCACTTCTCGGCCGGATCATCAAACTACAGCCGGAAATCGCGGCAATGATTACAGGTGGACAAGACGAGAACAAGGACCAGAGCCTCGTGGTATCATGGGCCAGCCTCGAACGCCGCCGACTCGAATACGAGGACCTCGTGAACCGCCAGATTCCTCAGAACATCCGGGATATCAACATCGCCCGCTCTTACGGCGATCTGCGTGAGAACTTTGAATTCAAGTCAGCCAAGGAACAGCAGGCAGTACTGCAGCGCAAACAAGCAGAAATGCAGCGTGATCTTGACTTGGCACGGGGCACAAACTTCGAAGACGTAGACACCTCAAAGGTTTCCATCGGCTCGATCGCTTCTCTGGTCGATGCGGACACCGCAGCCAACGAGACATATTCGATCCTCGGGGCATGGGATAGCATCCCTGACAAAGGGATCCTGTCGTATAAAGCCGCGATCGGTCAGGCGTTGTTGGGTCACGCAGTCGGTGAGATCATCGAACTTCCTACCGAGCATGGTTTGCGCCGCGTCAAAATTGATTCCATTCGTGCCTTCAAAGAACTTGAACTGCTCGGCGAGACTCCGGAATCTTCGAACTGATCCAAACAGATCAATACTCAAAATTTCCGTTTACAAATCTAATAATGTCCGACACTACCATCATCACGCTGCACGCCCGACAAATCCTCGATTCCCGAGGAAACCCCACGGTCGAGGTAGACGTGGAGCTTCTGGGTGGTGCAGTCGGACGCGCGGCAGTCCCGAGTGGTGCAAGCACTGGTGAACATGAAGCCAGTGAACTCCGCGATGGGATCAAGGGCAAATATCTTGGCAAGGGAGTTACCAAGGCCGTGGACAACGTCCTCAAGTTCATCGCGCCGGAAGTAATCGGCATGGATGCGCTGGACCAGGTTTCCCTCGACAAGGCGATGATCGCGCTAGACGGCACGCCGAATAAAAAGAAGCTCGGTGCCAACGCGATCCTCGGGGTCTCGCTAGCAGCTTCCAAAGCGGCAGCCATGCAACTCGGACTTCCGCTCTACAAATATCTGGGTGGCCCCAACGCCAAGGTTCTGCCTGTCCCGATGATGAATATCCTCAATGGTGGTGCCCACTCGGATGCGCCGATTGACTTCCAGGAATTCATGATCATACCCAAAGGTCTGCCGACATTCTCCGAAGCCCTCCGGTGCGGCACCGAAGTTTTTCATGCCCTCAAGGCTGTGCTCAAAGCACGCGGGCTATCCACCGCCATCGGAGATGAAGGAGGGTTCGCCCCCGCTCTGAGCTCGGTGGACGATGCGCTGGACTCGATCGCAAAGGCCGTCAAGAACGCTGGTTATAAGTTCGGCAAAGATGTCTTCATTGGCCTCGATGCCGCAGCATCTGAGTTCTACGACGCAGCGAAAAAGAAATACGTGTTCAAAAAATCTGACGGTTCTGTGCGCACATCCGACGAGATGGTCGATTTTTACAAAACGCTCTGCGCAAAATATCCAATCATATCGATTGAAGATGGCTGTGCCGAAAACGACTGGGCCGGCTGGAAAACGCTCACTGATGCCTTGGGCGACAAAGTCCAGATTGTCGGTGATGATTTATTTGTGACCAACGTCAAATTCCTTCAAAAGGGAATTGATACGGGCACAGCCAACTCCATCCTCGTCAAAGTCAACCAGATTGGATCTCTCACCGAGACACTCGACGCCATTGAGCTCGCGAAGAACCACAGCTACACAGCGATCATCAGCCACCGCTCCGGAGAGACCGAAGACACCACGATCTCAGACATCGCCGTTGCAACAAATGCAGGCCAGATTAAAACCGGATCACTCTGCCGTACCGACCGCGTCGCAAAGTACAACCAACTCCTGCGCATTGAGCAGGAACTGGGAGCAAATGCCATTTTTGGCGGACGCATGAACTAGGGGCTCTCTGGAGGCTAACCTATGAGGATGTCCGCAAAACCCGATTTCCGCAAGCGGCGGGAGTCGAATTTTTGGCGGACAGCAAACCGCCTCGTGATTGCACTTATTGTCATCGGCGGCAGCGTGATCGCAGTGATGACATTCTATCCTGAGTTCCGGCGCATTGAAGAAATGAAAGCTAACATCGGCAGGCTCGATGCTCAGCTTGCTGAAGAACAGCTCAAGCTGCGCAAGCAAGAGCGCGAAGAAGGGTGGCTGAAAAATGACCCTGAGTATGTCGAGATGCAGGCTCGCGAGCTGCTTGGCGTGATGAAAGAAGGCGAGACAATCTTCCGATTAGACCTTGAGCAGGCCACCGCGCCGACACCGCAGGGGCTCCAGCCCATCCCGAAAACCGAGTAAAGCGTCACCTCCGTTTGCAAGCGAGACATAAGCTCCGCAGTCAATGCGATGAATGTCTGCATGTTCAAAATGATCAGGCAAGTTGGTTAAGAACCATGCTCCAATCGGTGCGGCGACGACACCTCCGGCACCAAGCACCGCGCCGGCGCCCCACAGGACGTGGCCTCGTCTAGGCTGTAAAATTGCGTCATACAGCGCCGTGATTCCGACTACCGCGAGGGATAGCGTCACCGCGTGGCGAAATTCCAATCCAAGACCAAACACAAGCAATGGCACCGCAAAGATCAATCCGCCACCGCCCATTAAACCGAGCGAGAGGCCAACAATCATGCCAAACGCAAGTGTCAGCTTCATCTTAGTGAGCGACTACCTCCGCGCGTGCGATGCGTTCACATTCCGCACAGATTCCATCCACGTGAACAGCGTCGTTTCCCTCCGGTTGCAAATACAACGCAGCAAGCGATGCACGTTTTCCGGATTCGCGATGAATGAAGAGCTTGCACCCGCACGGCACTTCATCGAGGCGACTGCGCAAGCGAGTATAAGGAATTCCCAGTACGCCCGTTAGGATACCTGCCGCGCTTGCTTCATTCGCAATGGTTCAACCAAGGACCTTATCGAATCCGATGCTAAGCGTAATGAGCAAGATAGGGGTCAAATATTTGGCAGAATGGCATTGGGAAATATGGTTTATTGGGTTTATTTTACGGGTTGCCGTGGGTGGAGGTCATTTCGCACAACCCGATCCGGCCGTAGCACACGACGCGCTCCGGCGGGTATTCCATGGCATTCGCGCGATCAGCATGCCCATGCCGCAGGTGTCGGTGATCCCCGCAAAAACCAGACCAGCCCCGACAAAACCAGAGAGCGCAATCCACGCGGGATTAACGAAGTAGCCAAGGAGAGCTCCAATGAATACAAGCGCCCCCGCCGCGATCCGGACCTGACGCTCCAACGACATCGCAGCCTTACCCCGGTTCAGCGGTTGGCCTGCGGATTCCCATGCCATCACACCACCATCCAAAACGTGGACCGATGCAATTCCCGCAGCGGCAAGCTTCTCCGCCGCTTGCTTCGCTCGATTTCCCGACCGGCAAATAACCACACAGGATGAACGCCCCTCGGCAAGACCGCGCACTTTATCGGCATCTAATTCCGTCAATGGATGCAGCACCGATCCATCAATATGCGCCTCCTCATACTCCACCGGGGTTCTCACGTCTAAAAGCAGCGCATCCGAAGTGGCATCACGCGTTTCCTGCACACCCACCAGCCGGATGTCTGACTTTTTTGTTGTCGGTTGATTATTCATGATTTACAGTATTACTATATTACTATTTAGCGATATGCAAGAAAAAAAGAATGTTTCCATGTCAGATGCTCAAATTGAAGAGGTGTCGCGCCTGTTCGGAATCCTATCCGAGGGGTCTCGTCTGAAATTGCTCCGGGCATTGATGGGTGGTTCATTGACAGTGACCGAGTTGATGGAGGCTACGGGAATGAAGCAGGGGAACGTGTCCAAGCATCTTGGAGTATTGTTGACGGTGCGCTTTGTGGCGCGGGAGCGGGAGGGGAATTTTGCGCGGTATTCGATTGCTGATACGCGCCTCTTTCAGCTCTGTCGCCTGATGTGTGAGCGCATCGGAGACGACGCCCGGCAGCGCCATCTGGAGCTTACGGGAAAATAGTTGCGGCTGAATTTTACGATTTCCGGGGCCTGCAATTTTTTTGTCCTTCAAGCAATTCGATGTTGGTATCCGGAAAGGATATTTGGGATTACTTACAGGACATAGATGACTCAGCGCGGCATATTCATTACATTTGAGGGCTCGGAAGGATGCGGGAAATCGACGCAGATCGAGCTACTGCGACTTGCCTTGGAATCTGAGGGTCGGCAGGTGGTGCTCACGCGGGAGCCGGGCGGGACATCAATCGGAGAAAAAATCCGCCACCTCCTTCAGCACGATGCGGATGGCGAGGCGATGTTTTCTGAAGCGGAGTTGTTGCTTTTTGCTGCAAGCCGGGCGCAACTGGTGCGCGAGGTGATCCAACCCGCGCTGAACGATGGCAGGGTCGTCATCTCCGATCGATTTATGGATTCGACGACCGTGTATCAAGGCGTCGCGCGCGCGATCCCGGCAGAAGTCGTGGCGACGATCAATAATTTTGCTGTGGGCGATTGCGTTCCCGATCTCACTTTTGTGCTCGATCTGGATTCGGAGGCTGCGCGGGATCGGATTTCAGCGCGCGAAGGACTCGATCGCATCGAGCGCGAATCGGCAGAATTTTTTAAACGCGTGCGATCCGGTTATCTGGCCCTTGCCCGCAATGAAGCGAGGCGCGTGCGCATGGTCGATGCGTCCCTGCCGCGAGAGACGCTCGCAATCGAAATCCTCAATCACGTCCGGAGGTCCTGCCATGGCATTTCCCCTTCCTGAAGCGCTCCAACGGCTGAATGCATCGATCGATGCGGGGCGCTTGGCCCACGCCTACTTGATTTGCGGTCCAATCGGCGCAGGAAAAGAAGAACTGGTGGACGCGTTGTGCGTTCGTTTGTTAAATACCAAGGTGTCTGAGCTTGCGAAACATCCCGATTTCCACACGGTGGCACCGGAGTCAAAATCGCGCCGCATTCTTATTGAGCAAATGCGCACATTGGAGCATTCCATGCGCGAGCGAGCCATTGCCGGACGCCGGAAA
>JBDNGG010000531.1:0-3753 GCA_041689405.1 Terrimicrobiaceae bacterium
CGTCCCAGGATGCGCTGGGTGGGGTCGCGCGCCGGGCTCCCGTTCATGGGGGCACTCGTGATCATCATGGCTTGCCTGATGATCCTACCTATTCCGCTGACGAACACATTTCCTGCATTTGTCATTTTCCTCATTGGGGTCGGATTGACCGAAGAAGACGGGTTATTTTGCCTCTGTGCCTCGGCGTTGGCTGTGGCCTCCGTCGCGCTCTATGGATATGTGATCTATTTGTTTGTGACGTTCGGCGTCGAAGGCGTCGAGCGCCTGAAGAATTTGATCAAATCCGCCCTCGGCATGGGCTGACGCGGAGCGCTCGGGTCTACCCGAGTAGCGTGGTGGCGTGGTTCAGTGCGGCTTCCAGGCCGGAGGGATCTTTGCCTGCACCGCGGGCGGAATCCGGGCGACCTCCACCTTTTCCGCCAACGGCGGGGGCGATGGCCTGGATGATTTTTCCTGCTTGGATTTGTTTAGTGAATTTGTCGGTCACGGTGGCCACCAGCGACACCGATTCCCGCGACACACCACCTAATACGACAACACCCTCGAAGATCAGCTTGAGGGCATCTGCCACGGCTTGAAGCATGTCTCCGTCGGTATCCGGCAGGGAGGCCGAGATCCATGGCGCAGCAAGGTCCGTCCGGGCGGTTGTCAATAGATTGCGGGCAAGCTCGGACGCTTGGCGCTGTTTCAGCGCTTTGAGCTGCTTCTCCTGATCTTTTTGATGGGCGAGCAGAGCATCAATTTTTTTCTCCAGCTCGGCGATCGGGCTGTTGAGCCGACCGCCGAGTGACTTGAGTCGCAGGGTTTCCGACGCACTGGCCAAGTAAGCCGTCATTCCAGCTACCGCTTCAATCCGTCGCACCCCGGCAGCGATGGCACCTTCGGAGAGGATTCGAAACAATCCAATTTCGCCCGTGGCCCGAACATGGGTCCCTCCGCAAAGTTCCATCGAATACCCATTCAGGTCGCCGCGAGCACCACCGATTTGCACCACGCGCACCTGATCGCCATATTTGTCGCCGAAGAATTGCATGATATCACCGCGCACCCGGACATCCTGATAAGGTCGTTGCGTCCAATACACGGGAGCATTTTCGAGGATACACTCGTTGACGAGTCGCTCGATATCTTGCACCTGATCCGCAGTGAGCGGTGCACTATTGAAGTCAAATGTCAGCTTGTCCGGTCCTACAAACGAGCCCTTCTGTGATGCCTCGCGGCTGACCACCTCGTGCAACGCCCAATGTAAAAGGTGGGTGACCGTGTGGTGGCGTTCGATGGCGCGGCGGCGCTCGCTGTCAGCTACGATGGTGACCGATTGACCGGGTTCCGGGATCTCGGTGCCATCAATGAAATGTAAAATCGTGTTGCCCGCCTTGCGTGTGTCGCTGACGAAAAAGCTGGTCGCGCCATGCGTGATCAATCCGGTATCGCCCACTTGCCCGCCCATTTCAGCGTAGCAGACGGATTGATCCAAAATGACCGCCGTTTGATCCTTGATCCCGACGACTTCGATTACTGTGGCCGCTGCCTCGTTGTGATCAAATCCTACGAAATGCGTCGCCTGTTTAGACTCAATGGCAGAGACGCTGATGACCGCTGTTTTTCGGGCAGCTCGTGCGCGCTCCCTCTGCGCAGTCATCAGCTCCTCAAAGCCATCGTGATCCACCTTCAAGCCCCGCTCCCGGGCCATCAGTCCGGTAAGGTCCAGCGGAAACCCCTGCTCGTCATAAAGTCGAAACGCAAAAGCGCCGGAAAAACCCGCACCAGCAACACCCGATGATTGCAACCTTGCGGCTTCACTTTCAAACAGTGCGATCCCGCGATCCAGCGTGCGGTTGAATGCTTGCTCTTCCATGTGAAGCACTTCTTTAATCACGGCGTGTCGGGAACGAAGCTCCGGGAAAACTCCGCCCATGGTGCGCACAAGGCAGTCCACCAGCTTGTAGAAAAACGGACCATGGAATCCCAATGTGCGACCGTAGCGAACCGCACGGCGCAGGATGCGACGGAGGACGTAGTTTCGGTCGTTATTTCCGGGCGTGATGCCGTCTGCAATCGCGAAACTGAGCGTGCGTATGTGGTCTCCAATCACGCGGAATGCCACGTCGATCCGTTCCTGCTCGGTGACACCACCGCTACCGGTAGCAGGTAATGTTGACCCGTATTTCTGTCCGCTAAGCACCTCGATTTCATCAAAGATCGGCCGAAAAATATCTGTCTCGTAGTTCGAAACGTGTGTATTAGCAAAATCGGTAAACCCCTTGGTCCCTTGAATGATCGACGCCACGCGTTCGAAGCCCATGCCTGTATCCACATGCCTAGCGGGCAGCAGGGAGAACGTGCCATCCGGGTTTGCATTGAACTGGATGAACACCAGATTCCAGATCTCGATGCACCGCGCGTCTCCCGCATTTACCAGGCTGCCTCGCGTGTCGCCCGCTGGCGTCAGGTCAAAATGCAACTCCGAGCAGGGTCCGCACGGCCCGGTGTCACCCATCATCCAAAAGTTGTCTTTTTTGTTCCCGTTAACGATGTGGACATTGGGGTCCAGTCCCGCCGCCCGGAATTTGTCTGCCCATAGTTCCCATGCCTCGGTGTCGCGCTCCGAGGGATCTCCCTCCGCAGGCTGATAAATCGTCGCGTACAGTCGATCCGCTGGAAATCCCCACTGCTCCACAACCAACTCCCACGCCCACAAGATGGCTTCCGATTTGAAATAATCGCCGAACGACCAATTCCCTAGCATTTCAAAGAACGTGTGGTGGTAGGTATCCAAGCCAACATCGTCCAGGTCGTTGTGTTTTCCGCCCGCGCGAATACACTTCTGGGTGTCTGCGGCGCGGGTATCGCTGGACGGCACGGCTCCAAGCCACTTGCTGACATCCGGACTGCGTTCATCCAAGAAGATCGGCACAAATTGATTCATTCCTGCATTGGTGAAAAGCAGGTTAGGCGAGTCCGGCATCAGACTCGACGAGGGCACAATTGTATGGTGTTTCGAACGAAAAAAATCGAGGAACGATTGACGGATTTCAGCGCTAGTCATAGCAAAGCCTTACAGACTGCCGCCCCAGCACGCAGAGTCAAGAACCAGCTTGCAGGCAATAGGGTGTTATTAATACTGGGTAAGGAAAAAGGAAATGAGAGGCGACTACCATGGCCCAATCCGATGGGACGATGATCTGCACGGTGGCGGCCACTGAATTGTCAAAGGATCAACAACGGGGTCAACAACGGGGTCAGGCCTTGCCTATTGACATTAAAAGTATCTTAGCCAGCTTTTGGATCACGTGATTCTCTCTTCCAGCCGAACAGAATCGGCACACACGGCTAGGATCGCCCATGGGGAGTTGTTTTGCGGTCCAGCCGTTTGTCAGATAGGGATCAGTCCGAGCATTTGATCATTTTTGCTTTGAGACCTCTTGTTTCCCTGTCTCCTCCATTTCGAAATCCAGCCATCGCTCGGGTGACATTGAGGTGAGCTAGATTCTTGGACCAGTAACCTCTACAAAAGCCGATATGAATGATAAACTCCGTCAACGTTATAGTCCTGAGTTCAAAGCCCAAGCCGTCGAACTTATCGGCACAGGCAAGCCGGTTACTCAAATCGCCGAAGAACGCTGCATCGGCAGTAACTTGCTCTACAAGTGGAAGCTCCAATCGCAGGGAGTGCAGGTCGGTAGCGAAGGACCACGAGCCGTAGGCGAGCGGTCCGCAGCGGACGACCTGCGCTCCCTGCGACGCGAAAAC
>JBDNGG010000532.1:0-3764 GCA_041689405.1 Terrimicrobiaceae bacterium
CGCGATCTTGTCCCCCTTCGCCCTGATCGAACCGAACCCCGCGCCAAAAAACACCGCCCAAAAAACTACCGTCTCCTCACAAAACCCCGTCGCGAAATGGGGCCTCTGCCACACTGGAAAATCGGCGTCGAAAACACTCCCAAATCTCCCTTATCTTAGTGCCATTCCATTTAGACCCCTTTGATGTGCGCGAGCAGAAGGCGCAGCATTTCGGGCTGCTCAGCTTGGGGGTCTGGCGCGGAAGCGGAAGCTTAAACGCGCGCCTTCGAGGCGGCGGACCGCCTGCTCCCCGGGCTCAGGCGAGGGCCTCGGTGTCTTCCTGCCGGGACCGATCCTTCGCGTAGGTGCGATAAAAGAGCGTCCAGTAAAGCGCGTTCAACGCGTAGGGAACGGTGACGACCCAGAGCATGACATTTTGCAGCCCGATGCGGTCGGCGATGCCGCCTGAGACGAGCGAGAGGACTCCCGCGAACATGCCTTGCAGGAAGGAGAACAGCAGGGCGAAGGCGGTGGAGCGCGATACGCCAGGCACCACATGCGACACTATGGGAAGCACGACGCCAGAGAAGCCGATCGAGCCGATGAGGCCGAAGCCGAAGAGAACGACGTAAGCCAGCGGCCCGCGACCCCAATCTACTTGGAAAGCCAGAAAACTGGCGAGCGCAAACGCCACCAGATAAAGCTGCATGAGCATCACGCGGCCCCGCACTTGGAAGCGCCGCTCGAACCAGTCGCCGAGAAAGCCGCCGATGACCGAGCTGAGCATCCAGCCGCCAGTGAAGGCCCCTTGCAGGAAATTCGCGTCGGCGGTGGTCCAGCCTCGAACCACGACGAAAAACGTGACCATGAACGGCATCATGACGATGCTGGTGATGAAGATGATGTTGCCCGCGAGCAGGCGGAAGGTGGGTATGCGCCACAAGGCGACGACATCGCGCCAGGTGAAGGCCGGCTCGGAGTGCTTCTCGGCGGAGGCCGCCTCATTCTCGGGTTCGTGCACGAAGAAGTAGATCGCGATGCCGCTCAGCACGCTGAGCGAACCCATGGTGTAGAGCCCGTAGCGCCAGCCCTCTTCGGAGCGCGAGAACTGGGCAATGAGCGGCGTGAGCGCGAGCGAGCCGAAGGAGGAAAGGCTGCGCAAGATCCCGTAGGCTTTACCCCGCTCCTGGTTTTTAAAGTGGTCGGCGATGAGACCGTTGGAGATGGGCTCGCCCGCGACGGTGCCGATGGCACCGATGGCATACAGGATGAGCAACTGCTCGAAGTTTTGCGCTAGGCCGATCGCGCCCGTCCAGATTCCCCAGACGCCGGTGGCGAAGACGAGCACACGTTTGCGGCCCCAGCGGTCGGCGATCATGGACCAGACGGGGCCGAAGATCATGCGGGCGAAACGTGGGATGGCGATCAGCAGTCCCAGTTGCGCGAGTGACAGGCCCAGGGAGGCGCGGATGACGGGGAAGAGGTTGTTCATCAAGCCGGACTCGGAGTCGTCTATCGTGCGTGAGACGGCGATGGTGATGACTGAATTCCAACGGCGGGAGCGTTTGCTGGCGGGGACGGAAGAAGACACGGGGTTCATGGTGGGAGGCTAAAGGCTATGGCTGACCTAATCGGACCTCAGGTAAAAATACGAGGTATGAAAAAAAGAGGGCAAAAAGGGGTCGGAAGAAAGAGCGGTTCTTTCGTTTATTTTTCTTGCGGGGTGCTTCCTGCAGAGCCGGTTCTTTCACAAAGAAGGCCGGGATGAGCCCGAAGACCAGCAGGACGAATCCGGCGACAAAACCCATTGAACGCACGCCTTCGATCGTGTCACCAAAAATCTTCAGTTGCGTGATCGGATGAAACCAAGCCACCACGATTTGCCCGACCGGGCCAAAGACATTCACGAAGGCCTGCAACCGCGTCCGGTCGTCGGAGGTTGAGGGAAGTTCGTATCCGAGGGCATACCACGGAACGGAAAACATCGTAAGTGCCAAGTAAAAGAGCGACGTCGTGACGGCAAAATACGCAACATAACCCCACTCACTAAGGTCCCTCAATTTGCTGATAATGATAGAAAAATTTCCGATCCCAAAGCACACTTTGGTGCGGATCGGCAAACGTTCCGAGGTGGAGTCTTGTGGAGGAGCGGTGTTCAATTGGTAGGGCGGGAATTACTTTTTGACTCTCACTTGGACCTCATCCTAGGGCAATTTTAGTGGCTGACAACCAAGGCGCCGTGCACACGTGTGCGTAGTGGCAGTGTTGTCGAAGGACCTTCGCCTGGCTAGGGTCCGGTCATCGTGTCAGCCCATTGGTTTCCCCTTTCTTTTCTGGCTTTGCTTTGCGCTGTGACCAACCCCCTGCACGCAGCTTTGGCGTTGGCTGGACCGTTCGGGGACCATATGGTTGTGCAGGCGAATTGTGCAATACCGATTTGGGGAACTGCGCTTCCGGGTGCTCGTGTGGATGTGACCTTTGGTTTGGACAAGGCCACAACAGTGGCGGGGCCCGAGGGAGGATGGAGAGTGACATTGCCAGCCAGGGACGTGCCGACAAAAGAAAATACCGGGGTGATCCAAGTCACGACCCAAGGGGAAACCGTGAGCGTACAGGACGTTGCGATTGGCGAGGTATGGCTTTGCGCGGGGCAATCAAACATGCGATACACGCTAGGTCGTCGGGAGGTGAAGAATGACCCAGCGAGTCCGTTGATTTTTCCGGATGAACTCGCCTCGGCGGAAACCCCGGACATCAGGCTGCTCAATGTCTCGCCAGGCGCGGGTTCGACCCCGGCAGACCGGCGCTGGGCTCGCTGTACTCCCAAGTCGGCCTCGGGGTTTTCAGCGATTGGAATTTTTTTCGCTCAATTCCTGCGGCATACCCAAGGTGTTCCTATCGGGCTTATTGATCTGGGCAAGGGCGGACAGTCGTTGCGGGCATTCCTCCCGGTAAACACGGTCGCAACGGATCCCGCGATGGCCCGGCTCCGAAGTGACGATCCCGAAAAGCGAGCAGGGGTTGTTTATGAAAACGACGTTCGCTGGCTGGCCCCGTTCGGCCTGCGTGGCGTTCTTTGGTATCAGGGAGAATCGGACATCACCCGGGCGGACGTTTACGGGGAGATGCTCCGTGCGATGATAAAAATCTGGCGCGAGGATTTTGAAAACCCCGGACTGCCTTTTCTCATCGTCCAGCTTCCCGGCTACGCGGGAGCATTGGGCGATGCCGCCGGCCAGGCTCAGCAATCGAAATGGCGCCCACTGTTTTTGGAGGCCCAGCAAAAAATGGCAGCGCCTGGATCCGGTGTGGAGCTTGTTCCGGCAGTGGATCTTGGCGAGGAGAATGAGATTCATCCACGCGGGAAGAAGGCGGTGGCTGAGCGTCTCGCGCTTGTGGCACGCTCAAAGGTCTATGGCGAAAAAATTATTTGCGATGGGCCAGTTCTGAGATCTGCGAGAAGGGACGGCGACACGATGGTGCTGATATTTGACAAAGCCGACGGCAGCTTGGTTGCGAAAAACCGTACCTTGGAGGACTTTTGGGCAGCCGGTCCGGATGGAAAATTTGCTCCGGCTGTGGCCACAATCGAACTGCCGGATCGGATACGCGTGAGCTCACGGGGAGCGGTTCACCAAGTTCGCTATGGGTGGACGGGATTCTTTCGCCCTTCGCTTTACAACCAGGCGGGTTATCCCTCTGGACCGTTCCGAACCGATATCACCTCCCCGGCCCAACCCAAAACTTCACTCTTACCATCAAATTCACCATGAAAACCACCAATC
>JBDNGG010000533.1:0-2719 GCA_041689405.1 Terrimicrobiaceae bacterium
ATCTTTAAAATCACTTCCCGACGGCTCTGATCGCTCATTTTGTATGACATTCTCCCCCGGTGTCATCAGTTGTGAGGCAACGTATCAATCTCGCCCTCACTCCGACTATCTCCCCGGTGTCATTTCATTTGAGTCAATTCGTGATGCTAGGAAAATCGCATTTATCGCTTGCCATTGATGCCAGGATACCAGAAGATACCATCCATGCCAGCTCCCACGCTTTCTACAAAAACAGATTCCGAAGAAATAAAATCGCCCGCTCTCGGTTCCGGGGATTTCAAGCGACTGCTGATCAGCGGCGCGGAGAAAGCAGCCGTCATGGCCGTGATGGACAAGGCGATCGAGAGAGGGTCAGCGTTCGACCGTTACGGCGGGGAGGAAGTGGACGCCTACGAGAAGGAATTTGCCGCCCATATGGGAACACGTTTTGCCACGGCGGTGAGTTCGGGATCGGCAGCCGTTCACACTGCGGTTGCGGCGCTGGACTTGGAACCCGGAAGCGAAGTGATCTGCCCCCCGATCAGCGATCCGGGCGGCATCGGTCCGGTGCTGACTTCTCTTTGTATTCCGGTGTTCGCCGATACCGATCCCGAGAGTTTCAATGTCTCGGCAGCCTCGGTGGAAGCAAATATTACCCCCCGCACCCGCGCCATCATGGTTGCGCATATTGCCGGAGAACCATGCGACATGGAGGCCATAATGGCCGTTGCCGCCAAGCATCATCTGCCGGTCATTGAGGATGCGGCACAGGCCCATGACGCGACATGGGGAGGGCGAATGGCGGGGAGTTTCGGGACCATGGGCGCGTTCAGCCTGATGAGCGGCAAACACCATACGTCGGGAGGCCAGGGAGGGATGGTGATCACCGACGACGAGTCGTTCTATTGGAGGGCAAAAAGTTTTGCAGACCGCGGGAAGAATTTCGGACGGCCGGACGCGGGAGGGTTTTTGGGGTTGAACTACCGGATGACGGAGTTGGAAGCCGCCATTGGCCGGGTGCAACTACGCCGGTTGCCCGGTTTTATCAGGAAGCGGCAGGAACTGGCTGGCAGACTTGCGGAACGGCTCGCCGACTCGGAGCTTTTTGCGCTCGGGTGGATTCCAGCACCCGGAAAATCGGCTTATTGGTTTCTCCGAATCCGGGTTCACCTCGACAAAGCCACCGGAAGCAAGGAGGAGATTGCGACCGCCCTCCGCGAGCGAGGGATCCCCGCGGCCCCAACTTACACCTCGATCATCTACAACCAACCCTGGTTCAAAACCAAGCGCACCTTTGGCCGCTCGGAAATTCCATGGTCGCTCCCGCAATGCCAACACGTTCCCGACTATGACTACTGCTCTCCGAATTCCGAGCTTGCCATGTCAAACCACCTTCTCATTTCGTTCAACGAATCTCTCACGATGAACTCCCTTGAACAGGTTGCCGATGCCATCCTTGAGGTGGAACAGACGTTTCTTGCCTGATTTATCCCCGCATCTCCACGGCCTGACGGGCCAGGAACTCCGGGACGAGTCAAGAACCTCGGGGCAAGCCCGAGGCATTTGGAGGGTCGTCGGCCGCGGCGTCCGGTCGAAACCTAGAACCATGGGGCTGTGGTCCCTCCAGCAGAAAAGCCGAAGCAAGCTTCGGGCAGACACAAAGGGAATAGGTCAGGCTTCCGAGGTGGCGGCATTGCCGCCGGTCCGGAGCCATTCCCCGTATAACAGGGCAAGTGCAATCAATCCTAGACCGAAGAAAAAAATTCAACGCGGGAATCAGGCGATAACAATAATTCGGGCCAAAAAGCGCGTCGGGGAACCTGCTCCTCGCACAATCGATGAAAAGGCCGTTAAAAAATCCACCAACGGCTCCGAAGGCGGCCTGACAAATCGCCAGGAACCAGCAGAACTGGCCGACGCGCTCGCGGGGAAAAATCCGCAGAAAGAGCGGCATCAGCGTGGCCTGATAGACGAGAATCAACGACAGATTGATTACATTGATGACGATCAGAATCCAAAAATTCAGGGTGGGCGGGCAGTTGGTGAAGCGCCACACAAAATTGAGCGGCGTCACCAGAACGATTGCCAGCTTGATCCAGACCATGAGCCGCATGGGATGGAAGCGGTGCGCCAGGATTCCCGCCGGGTAGGTCGGCACGGTCGCGGCCACGCCGACAACGGCGATAATGATCCCGATGTCTTGCAAGGTCAGCCCCAGCGAGAGGCTGGCGCGGAAAAAGTCCTCGCTTTCCGTTGCATCCACGCAAGCCGCAACCTCGACCCTTTTTCGAAATATCACCTCAACTCATGCTCCGCTGAAAACGACACTCTCCCTTTCGCCGCATGACCGAAGGTTTTTGTCCTGCACACTGGAAGGAGCAAGTGGAAACATTACCCTTGAGATCCCATGCGTTAATGTGAAAAATAGGACCTTTGTCCTCGACCATTATGATCGCGCCACACAAATTCATCATCGACTCCCATCAACATGTATTTTGGCATGGCCGCGGCGATGCCGGATTGATTCAGGACATGGATGAACAGGGGATTTCTTTGGCCTGGTTGCTGACCTGGGAGATTCCCGAACATCCCCGTCGGCCCGATGCGACAAAATTCAGCAAAGTGCTCAACCCCGCCCGGGTGCGAGCCGATGGAACTCATCCGGGAATTCTTCTCGAAGATCTCATTGTCGCGCATCGAAACTATCCCGGTCGCTTCGTTCTCGGCTACTGTCCGGATC
>JBDNGG010000534.1:0-1089 GCA_041689405.1 Terrimicrobiaceae bacterium
CAGTTCCTTTAATACTGCAACATGCGTTTCCGAGGTTGAAGCGGGCAGCGCCAAGTTATACGACCGTGTCGAGTCGTTTTGGAGCGAATCAAAACTCTCCGGCGAAAATGCCGCAAGCATGCGGCTGTCCCCAATCGCGACCACCCCTGTTTTCCCCTCGGGAAACTTTATCCAGCCATCGCGCACCCAATCACGCTTGAGAACGGTCATCCATACCGCTGCACCGAAATGATACCGCACCTGACTCATCACGAGCGTCTGAACGACGAAGCAAAGCAATAAGAGAAGGAGGAAATACAACCCAATGTTACGGATAAATCTCCATCCTTCTGAAGCAGGCGCTGATTGGTCGCTGGCCGGATTCATCAGAATTGAAAATAGACGAAGTTTTCGGCTTCGGCTCCCAGCAGAACAATTGCCACGCCCAACAGAAGATAAGTCGCCCACCGCGCTGGACGAGGCAATGAGCCGAGATACTCGCATCCTTCGCGCCCCTGGCGCACAAGCCGCGTGCCCAGCCAGAACACGACCATTCCCGCCAACGCCATCAGCTCGACCCATCCAAACCCAGTCCCGCGCGTCAGATTTACCGACCATCCTTCCGGCAGCTGCTTCAGAAGCGCCATTGCACTGGGAAAACTCTCTGCACGGAAAAAGACCCAGCTCAGGCACACTAAATGAAACGTAATCACGATCTGCAAAGCCTTGTGGAAACGCGGGACCCGCGCCAATCCTGAGATCGCAACCCACTTCGCCCGAACACCGGAAGTGACATGACTGGCCACCACGTAAACCCCGTGCAACGCACCCCAGAAAACAAACGTCCAAGCAGCGCCGTGCCAGAACCCGCTGATTAGAAAAACGAGAAACAGGTTCAGCACAACGCGGTGCCACGACACCCGGCTCCCACCCAGTGGGATAAATAGATAGTCACGGAACCACGTGGAAAGTGAGATATGCCACCTACGCCAAAACTCCGGGATCGAGCGCGCGAGATACGGACCGTCGAAATTTTTCATCAGCTCGACTCCCATCATGCGAGCGACACCGCGCGCAATATCCGTGTATCCAGAGAAATCGCAGTAGATC
>JBDNGG010000535.1:0-2728 GCA_041689405.1 Terrimicrobiaceae bacterium
TCGGGGTGCAAAAGCGCGAGGGCGAGGATCACGATCCTTTTGAGGAGACGATGCACCAATATAAGGAGCTGCACCACCACGCGGACATCGTGGATAGTGATCTTCGCGTCAATGACCTCCAGGAGATTATTCGACGATTTATAAAGCTCGTGAAGGCACGGACCGGGAAAGATTTCCCCGAGGATCCTCGGGAGCAACTTCAGGGAGCGATAGGTGCCGTATTTGGTTCATGGATGAATGATCGAGCCATCGTTTATCGTGCGAAGTATCATATTCCGACCGACTGGGGCACGGGTGTGAGTGTGCAAGCGATGGTTTACGGCAATACCGGCGAGAACTCGGGTTCTGGTGTGGCATTCACTCGCAACCCGGCCACCGGAGCCAACGAGTTTTATGGTGAATTCCTTACTAATGCGCAGGGAGAGGATGTGGTGGCAGGGATTCGCACGCCCCGCCCTGTCGCGGAGCTTCGCCAGCAAATGCCCAAGGCCTACGCAGAATTGCAGAAAGTCCGCTTTATTTTAGAAAAGCATTTCAGGGACATGCAGGACATTGAGTTCACGATTCAGGAGGGTCGCCTGTTTATGCTGCAAACCCGCAATGGCAAACGCACTGCCGCAGCAGCCCTGAAAATCTCAGTCGATATGTGCCGTGAAAAACTCATCGATTGGGAAACAGCCGTGCGTCTCAATCCTGCCAATCAACTCGACCAGCTCCTCGCCCCGATCTTTGATTCAGGATCACTCGCCCGGGCAACTCCGATAGCCACGGGCCTCCCAGCCGGGCCAGGTGCGGCCTCAGGGAGGATCTACTTCAATGCGGACCGTGCAGTCGCGGCTGCCGATCGCGGCGAGACGGTGATCCTCGTGCGGGTCGAAACCTCTCCCGAAGATCTGCGCGGTATGATTGCAGCAACAGGCACGCTCACGGCCAAGGGCGGAGTGAGTTCTCATGCGGCTCTGGTGGCCCGCCAAATGGGTAAAGTCTGCGTCTGCGGGGCTCGCGCACTTGAGATCGATTACCACAAAAAGCTCGTGCGGATTGGAGAGCACACGTTTCGTGAGGGCGAAGATTTGTCGATCAACGGAACTACCGGCCACGTCTATCCGGGGCGAATCCAAACGGCACCGTCCGAAATCGTCAGCGGTCTAATCCACGGCGAAAAGGCCGCGCGCCGCACGTCAAAGTATCGGGATTTCCAGCAGCTCATGAAATGGTGTGACCAAGCCACCCGCTTAACGGTACGTGCCAATGCGGACAATGCCAATCAGACTGCCGTGGCCGTGGCATTTGGCGCAGCGGGCATTGGGCTCGTGCGCACGGAGCACATGTTTTTTGAGGGTGACCGCATCGATGCGGTTCGCGAGATGATTCTGGCCGTGACGCTGGAGGACCGCAGAAGCGCACTAAAAAAGATCCTGCCGTATCAGCGTGAAGATTTCGTCGGAATATTCAAGGTTCTCGCTGGTCGTCCTGCGACGATTCGGCTGCTGGATCCTCCGTTGCATGAATTTTTGCCCAACGACAAGGCGTCGCAAGTCGACCTCGCGGCAAAACTTGGCATCCCGGCCAATGCCGTGGCCGCCCGGGTCGCGGCGCTGCACGAAGTAAATCCGATGCTCGGCCACCGGGGATGTCGCCTCGGAATCGCTTATCCTGAAATCACCGAAACACAGGCCCGCGCAATATTTGAAGCCGCCGCCACGGTGCAAAAACAACGCATCAAGGTCCAGCCCGAGATCATGATTCCCCTCGTCGGATTTCAAAAAGAATTCGACCTGCAGGCCGCAATCATCCACCGGGTGGCTGACGAGGTGCAGCGCGAACAGGGTGTGAAATTAACCTATCACGTCGGCACCATGATCGAGGTGCCCCGCGGTGCGCTCACCGCTGATGAGATTGCAAAAAGCGCCGAGTTTTTTAGTTTCGGCACGAACGACCTCACTCAAACCACGTTGGGGATCAGCCGTGACGACATGGGGAACTTCCTTCCCACCTACATAGCAAACGAAATTTTCACCAAAAATCCTTTTGCCAGCCTGGATCAGACGGGTGTTGGGCAACTCATCGAAATGGCCATCACGAAAGCAAGATCCGTTCGTCCAAGCATCAAATTAGGCATCTGTGGCGAACACGGCGGCGATCCCGAAAGCATTGCGTTTTTTCATCGCAGCGGGCTTGACTACGTGAGTTGCTCCCCGTATCGCATCCCGGTCGCACGCTTGGCAGCGGCTCAAGCCGCTTTAGCGGCGAATGCAGGCGACGGGATCTCCTGAAAAACGATTACTTCGAGCGGCCCGTCTTACCGCGTAAGACGGGTGAAAAGGCGTCCCAGTCATTTTTTATTGTATTCCCGATTTCCTGTATTGTTCTGGCCAACGATTTATCTACACGAAGAGCGAGCCGGATTCTCCGGATTTGAGGGCAACAACAGCGTCCGAAGAAAAGGCTTACGATCCTTGTCATCCCTCACAATCGCTTCCCGCCGGTCCCCTCGCCCCATCACATGATACTTCGCCACTTCAAACTCGATCCGCACTTGTCTGGGCATCTACTTTTTTTCTCCCTTTTCTCAAGCCGCAGTTAGAAGCGACTTACCATCCGTAGCTTGACCTCCCGCCTTTACGGTCGAGGAATTCCCCGGACTGCGCGGCGTCAAGCTCGCAGATCGTGGTGAAAAGAGACGCGGCGGACTCATCTGCGGTCAGCGGCGCATTCGGCCCGCCCA
>JBDNGG010000536.1:0-2905 GCA_041689405.1 Terrimicrobiaceae bacterium
GATGAGGATAAGCCCCGAAGCGTGCAATGCAACCTTTTTCTTGCTTGACAGCAGATTGGGTGGCATCGCAACGCCTCGGGACAGGAGTATCGTAGGGTCGAAAGCTTACTTGATCTCGACCTTGGCACCTGCGGCCTCGATTTTCTTCTTGATTTCTTCGGCTTCTTCCTTGGTGACGCCTTCCTTGAGGGCCTTAGGAGCGCTCTCAACAAGAGCCTTGGCTTCAGCGAGTCCGAGCCCGGAAACTGCGGCACGCACTTCCTTAATGACGGCGATTTTGTTTCCGCCCATCTCGACAAGGATGACGTCGAAGCTGGTTTTTTCCTCGACTGCAGCGGCTTCTCCGCCGCCTGCGCCCGCTGCTGCGACAGCTACCGGTGCTGCGGCGCTAACGCCCCATTTTTCTTCGAGTAGTTTGACGAGGTCAGCGATTTCCAAGACGGTTAAGCCGCTGAGTTTCTCCACGAGTTCAGTTGTATCTGCCATAGTATGTATTGTTGGTATCGTCGCGTTCTAAAGCCTTAGAGCATTTAAGTTCCGGCGGCTGCCGGTCCCGACGAGGAACCTATTGGTGTTTTTTTGTGCTCGTGGAGCGCGACTAATGACGTCCCACGAAATGGTTGTCTCCGGGACGTGCGGTCGCCCGCCCGGAGTAAGGTGTTATGTTAGGCGCTGTGTTGATCGGCTTTGGCTTGGAGCACGCGGGCAAGGCTTGCGCCCGGTTCGTTGAGCGTGCGCACCAGCTTGGTCGCAGGGGCCAGGAGCACACCCAGGAGGGTGGCCTGCAAGGTTTCCTTGGATGGCAATTCGGCCAGCGAGTTGATCTGATCAGCGTTCAGTGGCTCGTTGTCCAAGGCGCCGGCCTTGATGGCGGGTTTCTTGAATTCTTTTGCGAATGTCTTGATTACCTTGGCGGCAGCGCAAATGTCGATCTCGCCAGTGACTACTGCATTCTGCCCGGTGAGGGCATGACTGAGGTCGGGCATTCCGAGATCTTTGGCAGCAATCCGGATAAAGGTATTTTTGACGACATGGATCTCGGCTCCGCATCCTGCAAGGCGGTTGCGCAGTTCCGCAAAATGCGGGACGGTCATGCCGGTGTATTCCGCAATGATCACAAACGGCGATCCTCTAAACTTGACGCGAACGTCTTCAACAATCGTGGATTTTTCGGGTCTCATGGATGGGACTTTTTTGAAATAGGGATTTTGGACGAGTCCGTTAGCTTTTGAGATATGGCGAAGGATCAACCACCAGACCGGGCGACATGGTTGCGCTTAACGTGATCCCGTGAAGGAAGGTGCCCTTGGCGGTTGCTGGACGAGAGCGGGCGACGGCCTCAATGACTGCCGATCCATTCTCGGCCAACGCGGTTGGCTCGAACGAGAATTTACCGACCGGGACAGCAATGTTTGCGTTTTTATCGAGTTTGAACTCGACGCGGCCTGCCTTCACTTCCTTGATTGCCGTGGCGGTATCGTCTGTAACGGTGCCCGTCTTCGGGTTCGGCATCAAACCGCGGGGTCCGAGAACTTTACCAAGCTTACGCACCTCTGCCATGGCGGCAGGGGTGGCAATAGCGACATCAAAATCAGAGAACCCTCCTTGGATCTTTTTGATCAGGTCTTCAAATCCAACAAACTCGGCTCCGGCTTCGCGAGCAGCATCCGCTGAGGATCCGGTGGCGAAAACCAGCACGCGGACCGTTTTTCCACTGCCGTTGGGAAGCGGGCAGGTGCCGCGGACCATTTGGTCACTCTGGCGGGGATCAACCCCGAGCTTGAAGGAAAGCGTGACTGTCTGGTCAAAGTTCGGCGCCGGAAGCGTCTTCAAGAGCGAGATCGCCTCGATGAGGGTCAGTTTTTTCTTGCTGTCCACCAGAGCGGCGGCAGCGCGGTAGCGTTTGCTGCGTTTTTTTTGCATTTTGGGTTTGCAGTTCAAGCGTCCCCGGCCTTCGCCAACGGACTCCTGCGGTAGTTTTTTCTAAAAATGATTAGGCTTCGATCTCGATGCCCATCTGACGAGCAGTTCCGGCGATTGTGCGGAATGCGGCTTCTTCGTTGCGGGCGTTCATGTCTTTCATCTTGATCTTCACGATGTCCATGACCTGCTGCTTGGTGAGCTTTCCCACCTTGACTTTGTTCGGTTCCTTGGAACCAGACGCAATGTTAGCGGCCTTTTTGAGCAGGATGCCAGCAGGCGGGGACTTCGTGATGAACGTGAAGCTTTTGTCTTTGAAAACGGTAATAACAACGGGGAGAATATCCCCAATTTGCTTTTGCGTTGCTGCGTTGAATTCTTTGCAGAACGCCATGATGTTGACGCCACGCTGACCCAGCGCTGGGCCCACCGGCGGCGCGGGATTTGCCTGCCCGGCAGGGATCTGCAACTTAATGTATCCGACAATTTCTTTGGCCATGATGTCTCGTAAGTGTAAAAAGGATCTCCGCCCAGTGCGGTGAAAAAGGAGCGAGATAATGCGCGCCCCGCGAACGATAGTCAAGAGACTTATTAAAAAAAATTTATCGTTCGCTATTTCCAGTGGGGTTGCGACTCCGCCAGCCCGGAGGGCTTGCGGAAATTAGCCGGTGGTGCCAACCCTGAGCTTTCTACAAATCAACCCTTATCCTGCATTTTATAATGATTCAACCGCATCTCATCTGCGCCGAAATCGTCGCCGGTTTGCATTGCGAGAGAATATGCCCCACCACGAGTTTCGGTAGTTGCCGCCTACTGGCCGTGACGGGGCGCGTATTCTTTGGCTATCCGCGCGCACGCGGACATCCTGGACCGAGGGGAAAAGAATTAAAACCATGAAGGACATGAAGCGCATGTAGATTCAGAAAAAACTCTTCCTCAGCCTTCTCCCCCTTCATGTCCTTCATGCTCTTCATGGTGGAAAAAA
>JBDNGG010000537.1:0-10279 GCA_041689405.1 Terrimicrobiaceae bacterium
ATCCGGGCGCTCTGATCACTGACCTCATGACCCCGATGTATCCGCCGCTGGAGTGGGTGCGGACAGTGCGGGAAAACGCGCGCGAGACTCGGCCGAGGATCCTTTGCGAGTATGCGTACGCCAAGGGGAACGCGACGGGCAATTTTTTCAAGTTCTGGGAATTCGTCCGGCGCTATCCGGCTTTCCAAGGCGGGTTCATTTGGGACTGGGCGGATAAGACCCTGTTACGCACGCTGCCGGATGGTCGGCGGGTTCAGGCCTACGGCAACGACATGGGTGAGGGTTTCGATTATGAAGCGTTCGGCGAGGATCCGACCCAAGTGCTGAATGGAATCGTCGGAGCCGAACTCAATCTGCATCCCGGCGCTCTTGAAGTGAAGCAGGTGCAGGCGCCTGTGCGATTCCGCCTTGTCTCGGTGGAGCCGCTCCGGATTTTGGTGATCAATGAATACCATGATTCCGGCCTCGATCACCTTTGTTTGGAATGGGAGATCACGTGTGACGGAGACTTGAAGCAAAGCGGGCAGTCGGCCCCGCCGTTTGTCGCGGCCGGTGAGAGCGAAGAAATGGCGATCCCCGCGGAAGTTCAAGGCTTGGGGGCGGATGCTTTTCTCAATCTTCGGTGCGTGCTTGCCCGGGATCACCTTTGGGCTGAGGCTGGCCATGTGGTGGCGTGGGATCAATTTCCGCTGCCGGCGAGTGCGGTGATTCTGTCGGAAGTTCGGCAGTCGAATGGCCTGATGCCGTTAGAGATCGCGCGCATGAATGGACAGCTCCAAATCGCGCGTGGGGACTGGTCGATGGTTTGGAATGAAACGACGGGATTGCTGTCCTCACTGCGGAGCGCTGGGTATGAACACCTTGACGCGCCGGTGGTCGAGATCGTCCACCGTGCGCCGACGGATAACGATTGGTTGCTGAATAAGCCAGAAAGCTATGTCAAGGAATGGAAGGCGGCCGGCTTGCTGCCGCCGCAAAGAAAGTTGGTCGCGCTGCACACCTCCACTGCGGACGACGGCTCGGTGGACGTGCGGGTGGATAGCGTTCTGGCCGGAATCGATGACGCGCACTCGCTTCCCTTCTCACTCTGTTGGACGGTGCGATCCGATGGGCGGCTGCAAGTTTTCCAAACCCTTATCGTCCCAGAGACGGTGGGCACGGTGGCCCGCATCGGCATCCTCTTTCCGTTGGCGGCAGGATTCGAAAACGCCGAGTGGTTTGGTCGTGGGCCGTGGGAGAATTACCCGGACCGCCAGGAGAGCGCGATGGTCGGAAGCTGGACGTGCGGGATTTCCGACATGCTTGAGAAATATGTGGTCCCGGGCGAATGCGGCGGGCGCGGAGACGTGCGACGGCTGACACTGACCGGCTCCGGCGCTCGGCAGCTAACAGTGAGTGGCGACCCGCGATTCCGATTCAGCGCTCTGCCGGTGTCTCCGGGGGATCTCGCAACGGCGCGCCATGACTGGGAGCTCACTCCACGAGCGGAGACATTTCTTATTCTCGAAGGCTGGCACATGGGTGTCGGCGGGGACACGGGGTGGACGCGGAATGTTCACCCCGAGTATCTGATTGGGCCCGGCACCTATCGCTGGAGTGCAATGCTACAGGTTGGTCACCAGCGCGAATCCGGGGAGGCCGGGATATGAATGCTGAAAGTCGACGCTGGATCAATGTTCTCGACCTCGGCGTGCGTGGTCGTGGCTGGATCGATGCGGCGCATCCTTACGACCGGCTTCCAGCGCGCGCGGAGGGTCTCGTAACGGACGCGGTCTGGAATCTCAGCCGGCAATCGGCCGGGATGTATCTGGATTTCCGCTCCGACGCCGTGAGCCTTCATTCGCGTTGCAAACTTCGCAAGCCGCCTGCCGAGGGCCATGAATACATCAAATATCTCGATCTCTACTGCCGGGATGTCGAGGACCGCTGGCGTTGGGCCGGAGTGAGTCGCTGTGGATTCACACCGTCCGGGGAGACTCCGTTGATCGAAGGCTTGTCGCGGGAACTGCGCGAGTGGCGGCTGTATTTGCCTCTGACTTACGATGTCGAATCTCTTGAGCTTAGTTTTCCCGAGGGTGAGAGTATTGAACCCTTGTCGGCGGATCCACGGCCACCCGTGGTGATTTACGGCACGTCGATCGTGCATGGGTGTGGTCACCCTTCGCGTCCGGGCATGGCGTGGCCGTCAATGATGGCTCGGCAACTCGACTATCCGGTGATCAATCTTGGGTTTTCCGGCAGCGCACGGATGGAGCCCCCGCTGGGAGCGATCCTGGCCGAGCTGGATCCGGCGGTTTTTGTCATCGACCCCCTGGCGAACATGTCACTCGAATTGGTCGAGCAAAATGCCCGGCCGTTTCTGTGGGAACTCGTCTCCGCCCGCCCCAAGACGCCCCTGCTGTTGATCGAAGACCGCACGCACGCGGATGCCTGGCTGCGGCCTGCGTATCGTCCGGCCCAGCAAGCCAAACAGGCCGCATTCCGTGCCGTAGCTGACGAACTTCAGGCGGAAGGTTTCTCTGTCCATTACCTGCCGGGGGCCAGACTGATCGGCGATGATGGAGAGGGCACCACCGATGCCTCGCACCCGAACGACCTCGGGGCTGCACGCTATGCCGATCAGGTGAGGCCTGTTCTGGCCAGTATCCTCGGCATCTCTTGAAATTAATCCGTCTTTCTCTGATTGGTCCGCCGGCCTCATTGCGAGATCGTCGGTCTATCTCCAGGCGATGATATGATTTCTCTGACGAAAGAGGGGCGGGAAGCAAAGTCCGCCAAGGGCGATATGAAGCTTGCAAAATATAGGAACTATATTACGATTTTTAGGGCTGTATGAAAAATTCTTCTCACTATCGAATCTTTCGGACCGCTCTTGATTGGTCAGCAAGTTTGTTTGTCTTGGGAGTGGCGTTGGGATCAGTCCATGGCGCCGCCTTGAAAGATTCCTACAACGTGCCCGTTGATCAGGTTTTGACGTTGGAGGACGTAAAATGGAAGAAGTGGAAAATTGAGGGTCCCGACAGTCAGCCACTCGTTTATCAGCGGGGCGGGGGAGAAGAGGATTCTGGGGAGGCTCCCAAGGTTATTTCGGAGGGTTCGCTGCAGTACCGGGACGCGAAGGGAGTGGCGCTTCCGTCTGTCGGTAATCGGCTTCTCAATGCGGGGGAAGAAAAGTCGTCTGTCCTGCTGACCTACAAATTGAATCTGTTGGATTCATCGCTCGCCGGGGGGATGCTCGAACCGTCGGCCAAGCAGCAGGAAAACGCCGAACGCAGCCAGGCGGGCTGGGGCGCACCCAATCAGACGGTTTGGTTTTCCGTTCTCCTCCAACCCAATGGCGGGGTCCTGTCAATCTCGTTGCGCAATTCCGCCTACAGCACCGGCCCGAACGGCATCCAATTCTCCGCCGACCCCAAAAAGGGCCAGTTAATCATCAAGCAGGATTGGCCGACGCTCTGGAAGGTGGAGGAGTCGTCCGCGAAGGTTGAGATCGACCCCGGCTTGCCGACCTGGCTGGTCGCAAAAATTGAGACAGGCCCGGAATGGGGAAGCTCCAACGAGTATGGAACGATTTGCTCCGGCTTCGGAAAGATGGATGAGCCCCTTCCCAAACCGACGGGGCGTCTCACGGTATGGATCAATCCCTTGTTGGGCTCGGCACCGGATCCGGCGACGGCTTCGGCGGCTATTCCGCTTCACGAAATGCGCATCAATACCATCTGGCTGACTTTGGGGGCCGGAGCAGAGATAGACGAACTACGGCTCGATCCAGAATTTTCTGCGCTGATTGCAAAGTAGGTTGGCGTATCAAAAAAATGAACCAGGCACTCGGGACTTTATAATGCACAGGCGTATCCGAGGTAATGTTCTTCCTGCTTCCGTCAATTATTTCCTCACCCCGAGCGGAAGCCCCTCCGACCTGGTCCGCGAAACGCGGAACTCCGCGCTCCACACGCCTTCATAAGCTCGGGGGTCTGCAATTTCTTAAGCATCAAAAAACAATCGCATGAGAGTCCTATTCCTCGATCTCGACAGCCTGCGGGCCGATCATCTTGGCTGCTACGGATACCATCGTAATACGTCGCCGAACATTGACCGCATCGCGGCTCAAGGCGTTCGGTTCACTAACTATTATTGCTCCGATGCGCCCTGCCTGCCTTCGCGGACGGCGCTGATGACCGGTCGGTTTGGGATTCATAGCGGAGTCGTGGGCCATGGCGGCACGGCCGCCGATCTCCGCCCGGAGGGTGCGGCGCGGGGGTTTCAAAGCACCTACACGCACAGCTGCCTGCCGCGGATTTTCCGACGGGAAGGAATGACTGCGACCAGTATTTCGCCGTTTGCCGAGCGGCATTCGGCGTGGTGGTTTTACGCCGGATTCACCGAGATGCTGAACACGGGTTTGGAGGGTATGGAATCGGCTGAGCAGGTGACGCCAGTGGTGACGGATTGGCTGGAGCGTAACGCCCGCCGCGACGACTGGCTGTTGCACATCAACTATTGGGACCCGCACACACCTTATCGGGTGCCGGAAGATTTTGGAAATCCGTTTGCCAACGATTCGCTGCCCGCCTGGCTCACGCCCGAGGTCTTTGCGCGTCACCTGGAACATATCGGGCCGCACAGTGCCAACGAAATCATGATGTATCATTCCGACGCACCTCCCAAATACCCCCGTCATCCGGGGGCTTTGAAAGGCATGGAGGATTTGCGAAGGATGATTGACGGCTATGACTGCGGCGTTCGATACATGGATGAGCACATCGGGCGGATCTTTGATTCGTTGGCCGACGCGGGAGTGCTGGACGACACCGTGATCATCATCTCTGCTGATCATGGAGAAAACCTTGGCGAACTCGGGATCTACGGCGAGCACGCGACCGCGGATGCGATAACGTGTCGGACGCCACTCATTGTGCGCTGGCCCGGGATGAAGAGCGGGCACGTGGATGAAGGGCTTCATTACCAACTCGATTTCGCGCCGACCCTCGCCGAGTTGCTCGGACAGGAATCGCGCGCGGATTGGGATGGAGAAAGTTTCGCGCCGGCGATTCGCGATGGGGTGCCGTGCGGACGCGAGGAATTAATCCTAAGCCAATGCGCGCACGTGTGCCAGCGGAGTGTGCGCTTCGGCAACTGGCTCTACCTGCGGACCTATCATGACGGTTATCACCTCTTCCCCGAAGAAATGCTTTTTGATCTGGTGAATGATCCGCACGAAGATTGCAACCTCGCCGCCGAGCGACCGGAGATCCTCGCGGAAGGCGCGCGGCGTCTCGAACGTTGGCACGGGGAGATGATGGCGTCGCAGCCTGGCCTCGAGGATCCGATGGAGTCGGTGTTGCGCGAGGGAGGACCTGAACACGCCCGGGGATACCTTTCGGACTATTGCAAACGCCTGGAGGCCACCGGACGGGGCTGGGCCGTTCCTGAACTCAAACGGCGGCACCCTGGGGAATTTCCAAATAGCTAATTTATGAATAACACAGTGATCTTAAAAAATCGAAGGTTCACCTGTCTTTCACCGACCTTGGTTCGCATCGAGTTTGCGCCTGACGGGAAGTTTGAGGGCCGACGCAGCCTAATCGCTTACGCAACCCAAGAGCCCATCGCCTTCGCCGAATCATCGACTGAGGGAGTATGGTCAATCTTGAAGACGGACGCCTTGGAAATCCGGACGAGGCAGAACGATCTCCCGTGCGACCGCAACACGCTGGAGATTCGCTGGTCCGACGGGCGGGTGCTTCAATTCTGGCGTCCGGGCGACCGGGACTACCAGAACCTCGGCGGCACGCTGCGCAGTCTGGACCGCTACGGCGGAGATGTTTGTGCGCTCGACGGGGTGCACCCGGCGATCATGGAATCGCCGGACATCAGCGGCACAAGCTGGCCGGCGTGGATTCAATGCGAAGTCGATCCGCTGTATAAGGACCTGCATCCGGCACCACCGGAAAAGCTGAACGCGGGAAGTTTCGTCCGAATCGGAAAGCAGTCGCGCAGCGATGGATTGCTCACCGAGCGGACGTTCAACTGGTACAAGGAAGCACGTCGGTTTTGTCCGGGCGTGCTCTCGGAGAGCGGCTATTTCCTCCTGAATGATTCGGACGGGGCAGTGCTCGATGCCGACGATTTTCCGGTGGAGCGCGAGCGCCCGGGAATTCAGGATTGGTATTTCTTCGGCTACGGCACTGGCTACAAGCAGGCGCTGCGCGATTTTCGGCTCCTCTCGGGCCCGGCTCCGATCCCGACCCACCGCAGCCTCGGGATCATATTCTCCCGCTGGCCTGCTTTCACCGAGGACGAAATTAAGGGCATGGTTCGTGACTTTGCCGCAAATGGCTATCCGCTTTCGACGTTAGTGATGGACATGGAGTGGCACACCGAAGGGTGGGGGACGTGGGATATCAATCCCGAGCTCATTCCCGATCCTGAACGCTTTTTTGCGCTCTGCAAGCAACACGGACTTGAAGTGAGCTTTAATGATCACCCGCTCGATGTCAGGGAGGATGACTCGCATTACGACGAGTATGTCCGCCGGGCGGGACCGGATGTCGAGATCCGCGAGCGCGATTACAATGGGAAGATGATCAAGATGGCGAAGGTCGATATCACCAACAAGATGCAGAACCAGGCCTTTCGCGCGGTCTGCGAGACGGAGATTCTCGATCTGGGTCTCGACTAC
Source organism: Terrimicrobiaceae bacterium (assembly GCA_041689405.1). Classification (GTDB taxonomy): domain Bacteria; phylum Verrucomicrobiota; class Verrucomicrobiia; order Chthoniobacterales; family JAATET01; genus JBDNGG01. Next base: position 6,683 of record JBDNGG010000537.1, read on the forward strand.
TGGTGGAACGACGGATCGCGCGGCCAGATGCGCGTGACGAGCGGTCAGTTGGTGGCGAATAAGAGTTTCTTTGAGGACTCGGAGCGGGATGGGAAACGTGGTATGCTGCTGGCTCGCTACGGCGGCCTTGGGTCGCACCGCTACGGAGCATTTTTCACCGGGGATGCGAACTCCGATTGGCATGTAATTCAGCTGCAATGCGAATTCAACATCCGCGCCGCGGGGGTCGGGCTTTCGCACGTCAGCCACGACATTGGGGGGTTCATGGTGCCGCCGAGCCAGGTCTCCAAAAACGCTGCAGGTACCCCGGTGATCGATCGGGAGCGTTATGTGCGCTGGCTCCAATTCGGCGTATTCAGCCCGATTCTTCGTTTCCACTGCGCTCCGTCCAGCGGCAGCCGGTTGCCGTATGACTACGACGAGAGCGGCGTTTGCCGTCATTGGCTGCGCGTCCGGCACAGCCTGCTGCCTTATTTGTATACCGCAGCCGAGGAGTTTAGGAGGACTGGAATTCCGCTCACGCGCGGATTGTTTTTGGAGGACCCGGAAAATGGAAATGCCTACCGTTTTGATGAATACTTCTTCGGTCCGGACCTCTTTGTCGCGCCGGTGTTGGAGGCAGGAACCGAGCGCACGTTCCTGCTGCCGGCCGGGGAGTGGTGGGAATTTGAAACGGCCAACAAGATCAGCGGAGGTGCGGAAATTACACGTCCGGTGACCTTGTCCGATGTGCCGGTCTATGTGCGAGCCGGCGGCATTATCCCGCGGCAGGATCCGGACAGGGATCTGCATGCCGGTCACATTGCCGCACTGGAACTTGATCTCTATCCCGGTGCGGAAGGTGAGGCGTTTCTCTACGAGGATGATGGGCGTTCCACTGATTACCTTGAAGGGGGTTTCTGTCGGAGTCGCTTCGTCTGGGATGGAAAATCCCTCTCTGGAGAAATCCTCGCCGGAGCACCGCTCGGGACTCTGCGAAAGATTGTGGTTATCTTCCGTTCGATGATCGAACCCGCTCACATCGCGCTCGAAGGAAGTGGCACTATTCCCTATGAACGCCTGGAGTGCGGCTTCCGGATCTCACTTCCCGAACTTCCTGCGGATCTCGCCTGGAAGCTCAATGTCGCATTTTGAGATCGCCTTGATTCTTCGGGAAACCAGTGGAGGGGTCCGGAATGGCATTAAGTTAAGAGGAATTTTCGATGGCTCGCATTATGTCGTAACTTCAGGGCTGACTGCTGTAAATAACTGGTTCCCAGGGCGTTGCCCTGGGCTGTAGTATTTTACCCCCGTGGGGCTTTTGAGGCTTAACTTAGTGCTATTCGGATCAGTCCGCGCATGCTCAAATAATTAAATGCGCGGACTGCTACCTTTTTGACCTCTTTTTCTGGGGGCGGGAAACTATCTCCAGCGGACGATGAGTTTTTGTCTTTGGGCGTCGACGGGCACCGGGAAGACGAGCACTGTTCCGACAGGCTTGGGAAGAACGGTTCCATTGAGTGAGATACGCTCAACATCTAAGCCACGAGGAATAAAAACCTCGGTCGGCCCTGTGCAACCGACGGGATCGAAGCTCATCTCAAACGTCTGCCCGACGCGCTTAAAGCGAAGGTTTCTCCCGGCAACTCTCTGAGGGTAAATGTGCACGAGTTCGTCGAGGGCCGGCCCAGGCGCACCGTTCTTGTCCATGATCCCAAACGGACCGCGATCATAGGACCAATACGCCCAGCCCAATTGATATTCATCCATTAGCTTAGTAAAATCCCGGAGGTAGCTGGAAAAGCCAGGATTCGATTGAACCAACCCAAACTCACCAAAAAAAAGTGGCACGCCCATTTTCTGCGCTTCGCGGGTTCGGAGTTTGACCGTGCGGTGCATGAGGAGGCGATTCCAAAAGCGGTAGTTCCAGCCGGCATCGATGAATGCGTCGTAAAAGTGGGGCGCATAGACGCTTCGAGTGCCAGGGGCCTTGCGCAGCCCCGAACTGAGTCCGGCATTAGTTGGCAGCATCGGTGCAAAGTAGAGTGGTGTCTGGAACCCGTTGTCATCCCGCATTATTGCTACTTTTTTGTAGAATCCAGACAGGGCAATCTTTTCAAAGCGCAGCCCCATCCACGGCCAGGGTTCGTTGATGATGTCGAGGCCGATCACATGAGGCCGCGTCGCGGCCCCGGCGAGAATCACTCGCACCGCGTTGGCGTATTGCGTCTGTAGCGCGTCACTGCGCCAGAAAAAGTCGTAGGAATGCCAGACGGCCGGTTGCCAGTAGTTCTTCTGCCACGGCTTTTGCCGCGTGAACGAACGCCCTCCATCGTTGACCGCCCAGTCGGGAAACCCATTTCCACCAAATCTCCGCGCGAAAAGATCTTGATGAAAATCGATCAAAACATCCATCCCCATGGAAGTCAGTAAATCGATTTCCTGCCATGTCCTCGCCAGATATTCTTCATCATAACGCCCGGCCTCCGGTTCAATCGCCTCCCAGAAAACAAGGTAACGCACGAGGTTGAATCCCCATTCCCGCATCTGCGCATACTCCTCAGGTGTCACCCGCGGGATGTTTCCCGGACTCGACTTCGAGTGGTTCGCCACGTTGAGCCCGTGGTAGATGACGATCCGATTCTGCAAGTCCACAATGGGATGTGTGTTCGCGATTGGAAGGCACTCTTTGACGACCAGAAACGCGATTCCCAGGGCAATGACGAGTGCGCCCCAGAGCAAAATCTTTTTGACCATTTGCATGAACCCCAGTTTTGATCGCTGGAAGGCTTTGCGTGTTGCGATCATTTTCTCTCGGAACAGACGAATATCAAGGCTCTTGGATGTGAGCGCGGGAATGAGCAGTTCTTTGGCAGGAAAGTTACGACTCTACGGGAATTGTCGTCAAGTTCGTTGTTCGCGCCCGGAAGGACGCGGAAGCAACGGAAAGGTTAGTTTTCGAGAAAGTAAGGGAGTAAAGCGGTCAGTACAGTTCTAGTGGGTATGCACTTAATTCAACTTGCAAAAGTCTGCCAGCCGCCCTCGGCGGTGCCGACGCGGCGCAGAATTGAGGCTGGGATGGTGTTTGCTGCTGAAATCCTTTCGGGAATATGTCCAAAAATTAACTCCTCGCCCTCGGCAATTACGCGCTTTTGGTTAAGTCAAGTGCATATCCAGGACAATTGTTTACCCCTAGGTCCAATTCACGAAGGACAGGAAAAGGGATGGCGAAAGGCTGAGAGGGAACGGATGGCGGTGCGATGGTGATTGGCGTTCATAGCATTGAAAAAATCGGTGGTAGTTTTGTGGTGAGGCTTCTTCTGTTTTGAGATCCAATGCATGCAGAGACTGTTGCTGATGCGGCGGAACATTCCCATGAAGAGCATGGAGGAGGGTTCGCACACCCGGCTCAAATCATCAAGATGGCTGACGTCGAGGCGTTTCTCTACGAGGATGATGGGCGTTCCACCGATTACCTTGAAGGACGTTTCTGTCGGAGTCGCTTCGTCTGGGATGGAAAATCCCTCTCTGGAGAAATCCTCGCCGGAGCACCGCTCGGGACTCTGCGAAAGATTGTGGTTATCTTCCGTTCGATGATCGAACCCGCTCACATCGCGC
>JBDNGG010000538.1:0-8725 GCA_041689405.1 Terrimicrobiaceae bacterium
CCGGCCAGGAAATCTCCAGCCATCCGGCCGGCTGGTAACTGCGTGGGCGCAGAGGCTCGCCCATCAGTGCCTTCGCAGCCAGTTTGTCTGCCTCGGCATACTCTCCTGCAAACAACAGCTCACGCACCCGGCCAACCGCTCTCCCAGCTCCCGCGCGGTCCTGAGGATTCGGCGGTCCAGCCCAGATCGTCTCCTCATTGAGAAGCAGGCGCGCGCCGGTTTCTCCAGGCAGAAAACACACGCCGAGATGGCCGTTCCCAAGGGGAATTCCCTCCACCCAACGTTCAATAGCCCCCGACCATTTTAAAGCAGGCACATCAAACCCAATTGACGATGCACGCCACTCCTCAGTCATTCTCAGGTTCCGCTTTCATGTATCGCAAGGATATTGCGGCTGATTCCTTCTGGCAAAAAGATTCGTGTGATTTTTTAGTGCCAGAGCGGGCCTCTCCCCCTGATCACCGATTTCTCTGGTAAACTTTTTTCACAAGCCTCCTTTGATCCTCGGGCGCAGCACCGAGCCAAAGACCGGGACTTAAGGAGTGAAGTCCGATCGTTGAAGCACGCGGAAGCGGTAACTCTGCTCCAAGGACGGAGCTCCGGCGAAGTTGGTCGCGTAGTCGGGATAAATCGCATTGGGGTCCAGATAGCGCTCGATCAGCGTCTGACCCCGTAGCTCGGAGAGGAATTTGTCTTTTGTCTCATCCCAGATCGTCGGATCGCTCCCCCGGATTTTCTTCAGCACCTGCACTTGGTAATGGACCGTGTAGGTGTTCGATTTCGTGGTCACTCGCGAATACACGTTGTTGTAGGGCAGCTCCCGCATATTGTCGCCGGTCATCCTGTTGTTGTTCCAGAACGTTTCGATCGTAGCCGCCGTGGGTCCATTCGTGAGCGAGTTATTTACGCCTTTCGGAATGAGCGGGATCTCAGTCAGCTGACTGGCTGAGCTGAAGAGCGCGTTCCCGCCCCGCTCGGCCTTGATCGCCGCCAGCGTCTGCACCACGTTGCACTCCCGCTCCGCCACGATGGAACCCGCCGGGCGCATATCGGTCCCGGACGCCTTGCCGTAGCCAATCTGCCAAGTCGCCAAGGAAGGAGAACCCGGACCGGAAATACTCGGGGTCGCTGGAATGACCTCCGTATTCAGGAGCGCGTAAATCGGCGTCTCGCGTTTGATGTAGGAGAACGGGGCGATCTCGTAGTTCAGATTGATCTTCCCCGCGGTCGAGAAGCGCTCACTGACCGCCCATGGCTCGACGACCGGCATCCAGAAATAATCGAGCAGATAGTGGTCCGGCGGAGCCGAGCCATTGGAAGAGCCATCCCATTTCAGGCCCGCAGCTCCCGGATGAACTTTTCCGGTGCGGAGACTGGTTGGCGCGGGCCGAAAGAGAAGATTCTGCCATGGACGAGACTTTAACGTCGCGCTGGGCAACGAACCAAAGGCCACCGGCGATGCTATCTCCCGGTTCGGGGAGGCCCAGACCATCGCATTGGTTCCACCAAGTTGGCCCCCGCCCCCTGTGGTTACCTGAATGCTGTCGCCTCGGGCCTGGCCGAAATAGGGCATCGTTCCAGCATTTGCCCCCAATCCTTCGACTTCCCCCTCATCCGGCTTGTTGGTGTAAGGTCCGTCCGGCACCTGGGGGTAGCCATTATTAAAGTCGCTCCAATCGCTCGGGTGCGCTTCCCCGGCCGGGTAGTCAGCAAAGGTTGGTATCCGCGGATGAATCTGGAAGTTGTTTCCTCGCGGTCGCAGGATGCCCATCGACAAGAGTTCGGTATTGCCACCGGGCACATCGACGTTGTTCACGGCCGTGGCCGGCAACGAGTCGACGTTTGTTTGGACATTAGCCGATCTCGGCGAAAAAAACCGGTGCCTCATGCGGGGGTTCGACGGAAGCAGGTTGACTACGTCGAAATTGTCATCGCCAGCCTCCCGATTCACCATGTTCAACCGGTAATCTCCGGTCCGGGTGGCCAAGGCGAGGACGGAGTCGTTCTGGTAAATTAATCCATAGCTCGGCGCGTTATTGGTCAGGGCGCTGGTGCGACCCGCGGTCACATCAGGAACCCCGATTCCGGAGGACTGAAAGGCCCAGGCTTCCTTATTCGAATTCAATATCGGAGCCGCAATCGTGTCGGAGAACGGCGGAATCGTGATCGTATTACTACCCGTGGTTGTGTAGACCTCGACCTCGATCGGATTGGCACAACTCACCGTCATCGTGCTCCCCGTGGGCACGGTGAATGCGCGACTAATCGGATAGCCGTTGGCGGCGCCCGTGAACCCATTTACTTCACGCAAGGGTTTGAAATTACTGAGATTGCGCAGGGGAGTGGTATGGAAGAGAAAGCCTCCATTATTCTTCGACAAGAGGTATCCCGACAGGTTGTAGTATCCACCATCTGGAAGTGTTCCCAAATCTGCGCTGGCGGGCATCCCCAGATTATGAGTGACGCCACCGGCTACGACTTGGATTCCGTCGAGTCCGCGGATACGGAGACCGACACCTCCCACCAGATTTGGTCGTGTTCCGCCGGTGCCAGCGGCGGCATTGGCCAGCTCGATCAGAGGCAGGCCCATTACCCGGGTCTCTCCTGGAACAAGGAGCGTGGCGTTGGCTGCGCCGGGACTCGATTGCAGAGACCTGTTTGTTGCCACATTACTTGTAGCATTGGAGTCAGCCGCCGTCGCCGCGAAGACCATTCCAAACTGATTGAGCGTGAAGAATCGGCCAAATCCCCGGGTCACCCGACCGGCGACCGTTCGCTCCGACGGCACAACGATGCTTCCCAGCGAATAGCTAACGGTATTGCCAGTCTGCGGATGCGTATCAGTGAGATTCGTCGTTCGGATGTAATCGAAGATCGAGGTCTGAATCTGCCCCAGGTCCGCGGCATCACCCTTGGCCAGGAATCCAGCGGAACCCGAACCGGGAATCGCGGAGGTCGTCATGAGACCATTGAGATAGCCGAGCAACTGGGTGTTGCGCGGTCGCGAAATATCCACAGTCGGGGAAAGCGGATTCACCCGATCGAAGTAGTAAGCGTCAACGCCCGAGCCCGTCGGGAGACTGGCACAAAAGGCGATAAGGGAATCGTAAGGCGTACGCTTGGCAACCTCTTCGCTCGCGCTCGCCGCCGCCGGCTCGGGCCAGATCGAGAGTCGCGGCGTGCCGTAGATGGTGATTTCCGGGGCGCGGCTGGAAGCCGTAACCAGGAATTTGTTCCGCTCGATCCGGTCCTGCCAGGAGCCTGCCGGAGCTGGAGTCGCAGCTGGAGTCGGAGCCGGAGCCGGAAAGTCCCCCCGCGGGGACGTGGCATTGGCGGAAAATCGCGCCTCCCCGACGGATGCAAACAAGCGGTCTGCATCCATCGTGACGGCATTAGTGTTGGACTGGGTGTTGTTGCCAGCAGCGAGAGCGGCCATGCTGCCGCCGAACTGGATGCGGGGAGCGAATGCGTAGAGGCTGCTCGGGCTGGAGGTAGCCGTGAGATCCGGAAAGACCGCTCGCAGATCAGTGCGCGCAGGGTGACCGGGAAAACGCTGAAACTCGAACTGCATCGGCTGGTAGTTCGCGTAGTTAAACCCGGTCGTCGTCCCGAAGACCGGCGTCATCCAAAAAGGCCCGCCCGCCGCAGTGTTGAGATTCACCTTACTGGTTTCGTCGTCGGTCCAATAAGCGACGCGGCCGACGATGGGATTCTCCTCCGTCGCTCCCGGGATGGTGACCGTGGAGCCGGTCGAGGAAGTCGGATAGGCAAGGGCTCCATTTTGGAGGATATAAAGCCATTGAACGGGCATCGGGATGGAATTGACAAATGCACCGCTTGTGGCGACTGGGGCGCCAATGACTGAGTAACCGACTGCCGCGTTTGTGTCAGGCGGGTAAGCGATCGGGTAGCGGAAGGCATTGGTATCCCCCGGTTTTCCCGAATCTGGCACGGGTTCATTCAAATCCGTGTAGAGCGCCTTATTGTCGAACCACTGCGCGGGAACAGAATCCGCCGCATCACCGGCGACCCGGGGGTTCGCCCAGGAATAGAGCTTATACGAGTTGATCGCATTCGTTCCGCTTCCATAGGTCCGAATCATCCCGGGCTGGGAGGCCCAGGCGTGGCGGGCCGCGGGCGCCAAAGCCGCATTTTCCGTGGTGGCATCCTTGATCTGGGCCTGCACGAGGTTTACGGCCGTATCCGAGAGCTCTCGCAGACCCTGGGAATTTTTGTAGAGGTTCGCACTGCGTCGCTCATTCGTGGCGGACAGAAACAAGGCGATGGTCAGGCCGAGAAGCAGGGTCAGGATCGCAAGGGTCGCCACCAGCGCGGCACCGGTCGTGTCGCGGCGCAGGTCACAATTGAGGCGGTTGCCTCCGGAGAACGATGAAAGACGACGTTGATTCATAGGGAGACGATTCTAGGATGAACAAACTAAGTAAATCTATATCAAAACCAGCGATATACCTGCAATATTTTATTTTATTTTTAAGCACTGGGAATCGCCTCAACCCGATGGTTGTCACCCTGCCTTCGGGACACTTAAATCGCCGAACGGCATTGAGCCTCGGAGCAGTGCCAGTGCTATTCACCGCTTGGCGGCATGACGGCCTTGTTCATCAATTGAAAATCACTCAACCGTCCGGCGAATTCTCACGGCCCGGCTTCATTGTCTGGGAATTGGGTGATGGGATGGGCTTTGCCGGACATGGGATCCATCCGCACAGAAAACCTGCCGCCCTTGGATGGAGTCCGCCTTGAACCAGGAGGAGATCGTTCGGTTAGAAATACCTTTTTTATTTAACACGGTGTCGGTATCCGAGGTCATCCAGACGCCCTCATGCAATGAAGGGTCTCCGGAGATCTCGAGCACAGGCTCGATGAACGGGCATTGAAGGACCTCAAGAAGCTCGGATACCAAGCCCAGCGGGACATTCTCGTCTATCCCGACGAGCGAGTTGCCGCTTATGCTGATCCCCTCTGCTTTGGCAAGGGGATCAGGGCTGATCTGGCCTGCCTGTGGCGTTACCGGGTTGGGGATTACCGCATTCTCTGCCAGATCAAAGATGGCGAGTTGCTGGTTTTGGTGGTGGCCGTCGGCCACCGCAAAGACGTTTACGCTTAGCTTCTCCATCGTCTTGTCGAACAGTAAAATTACCCGCCCAATTGCCGATGGCGACCGCGCGCGTTTCCCCATTCCCCCGCCCTTCACCGCCGCGCGTGGCCCGTTCGTCGTCACAGCCTTCAATTTATAATTATACAAAAATATACATTTGTTAAAAAATATAAAATCCTTCTTGCCTCGACCTACACCTCGCGGTATACTTGCAGTAATGAGCTGAATGCCGACTTCCGCAGATCCATTCAACAGCCCTAAAAACTCATGAAACTCCTCCAAACAAAACTCCCTCTCATTGCTTGCGCGACTGTTTTTGGCACGCTCGCACTTCACTTCAACACGGCCAAAGCCACCGTGGTTACCGACGCGACGATCTCACCAGGTTCCGTAGCGGCAGGTTCCGGTGCAATCGACCCGACGGGAGGACGTACAATTTCCACCGATGCCACCGGTTCGACGACTAAGAACACACTCGAGGCATTGTCAGGATTCGGTGCGGTTCGGTATTTCCGTGATGGATCATCAAACACTTTTGCGGGGAACAATGCGACAAACTATCTCGCGTTCACCAATGTCTCGCTTCCGGACATCAGGTTCACTCTCAGCGGCAATTTCGCAAACCAAGCGAGCGTTGGTGCAGGTGGAACATTCAATTACGGAACCTCTCGGTTTGGATCCAACTTGGCGGGGGAGTTCATCGCCCTTCAGAACGTCTTCTCCACCGCTGCATCATCTTACACCTACACTATTGATTTTGGCAACTGGAATGGCACGACGTTCGACGGCTCGGTGAATAGCGTGGCGGCATCCGGATTCACACTCACCGGGGTGAGTCCGTAATCCACTGTGTCGACAGTATTCTTTAACGGAGCAGGCGGAACTTTATCCACCCAGACCGCTGCCGGTGGCACGCAGAATCCAGCAGCAACATTCGGCCCTGCCGACCAAGGGCTGGATATCTACTTCGGCTTCTCGGTTGCCAACCATACTCTGAGTAACAGCATCGGCAGCATCGCCATAACAATCAGCCAAGCGAGCGCATCTAATAACGACTTGATGGCCTTCGACGATATCGGGTTCACCGCAGTAGTCCCCGAGCCAAGCACATTGCTCCTCGGCGCATTCGCTGGCTTGCTGGCACTCATCGCCCGTCTCCGCCGCCGAACGGCTTAACTACAGCTTCCCCGAAATCCAAATGAGCCGCATCTGCATGGCGCTTAGATGCTTGTGGAATGTTCTCAGAGGCTTGGCCCTGCGAGTCTGCATCGTCGGAACCTTTCTGGCCTTGACGTTGGCAAAATCCCGCGCGGAAACACCCCCGCTTCCTCTCGATCCGGGCGTAGTTGTGGCCGGCCCGACCTTCAATGCCACTAAGGGCGTCTGGAGTTTCTCGATCACCAGCCCCTATCTTTCTGGGAGCAACGTGCTCGAAGTCCTGTTGCCGACTGGCTACTCTACCGCCAAGAAATACCAGGTGGTGTATGTGTTGCCGGTCGAGCCGGGCACCGGCACCAGTTTCGGTGACGGTCTGCAGGTGGTGAAATCCACGGGCTACCACAACGCCTACGACGTGATCTGCGTCCAGCCCGCCTTTAACACCTTTCCGTGGTTTGGTGATCACGCCACAGACACGACCAAGCGGCATGCCAGCTACATGAAGCATGTCGTGTTGCCTCTGATCGAACAAAACTACAGCACCCGGCGGGCACCCGATGGTCGGCTCCTGATCGGTTTCAGCAAGTCGGGATGGGGCGCGTTCTCCCTGCTGATGCGCAACCCCGGGCTCTATGGCTATGCCGCTTCCTGGGACTCGCCGATGCTGCTCGACTACAGCCAATATTCGACAAACACGGTCTTTGCCAACCAGGCAAACTTTGACGCATACTCGCCGGAGACCCTTGTCACACAACCTGATCCCTCGCTGATATCGAATCGGCGATTGATCCTGCTGGGCGAAAATCTCTTCGGCAGTGAACCCGGTGGACTGTTCGCGGCCACCCCGCATACCACAACCTATCACACGATGCTGGTCGCGGCCGGAATCCCGCATTTCTACGACCCGAAGATCGTTTCCCTGCACACATGGAAAACCGATTGGGCCAGGCCCACCTTCGAGACGCTAATTGCCCTTTCCCGCGGCGGGACGGGTTCGGAAACCACCCTGTTGCACTCCGATTTTGAAGGAATTCCGGACCCCACGGTCCTGACCGCGCCCAAACTGACTGCGGCTTCGGATGCCGGCCAATGGATTCTGGGCGACCCCCGGACATCGGCACTGCGGGCGGCCCCAGGCGACACGGCGCTGATGATGCAAGGCCAGAGCCGTGGCTATTCCTTGCGGGCCATCCTGGCGACCCCGTTCGTCGTGGGACGCAAAGGCACCCTGAGCTTCGATGTCGCCGTCAAGAACGGCTATGGCACAGCCACCAGCGGATACGGACGCGACCGAGACAATTTCCTCATCGGCACCGACGAACTCGGCAACGAACTCTTCAAGATCGCGGTCATGGGGTGGGACAACGAAGGGCGGCTCGCCTATCATTCGGCCAATGGCAGCGAGACATGGTTGGGAACCGCGACCCAGAAAATCCTGCGCAACAACACCGACGTCAACGATCCGGCATTGATGCGGACGGTGCAGGTGGATTTGAAACGCGGGGGCATGGACATTCGTCTGCAAGGGGTGGTGCTGGCTTCCAACGTGCCCTACAACTCCACGGGCAAGCGGCTCTGTGAGATTGCCTTCCGTGGCGAGTCGGCTTATTCCTCGGTCTATTTCAACAACTTTCTGCTCACCACCGAGAGCGGGCTGGAAAGCTGGCAGCGCTCGAATTGGCCGGGGGTGACGGATCCCGCCGTGATCGGCACACTTGCCGAGCCTTTCGGGGACGGGATTTCCAATCTCGAGAAATATGCCACCGGGCTGGATCCCAAACAGCCCGCATTATCCTCAGCCGGTGCCGTGGTGACAGATGGGCAGCGGTTGACGCTGAAGTTCACCCGCGCCGGGAACGCGCTCGATGTGACCTACGCGGTCGAGGCCAGCTCCGACCTTTCGTCTTTCACGCCAATCTGGAGCAGCCGAAACCCGCCACTCGGCGGGGCCGGCCAGACCGTGCAGCAGGAAGTGGCCGATGTGATGACCCTCGCCGACGCCCCGAACGGACGCCGGTTTATGCGATTGCGGGTCACAAGCCCCTAATCGATCCGCATTGCAGTTCCCACACGCGGTGCCGGGCAGAAATGGATCACCAGCTCGTCTGCATCGGCATTCTCGCCGCCTCGGTCGATGATCCCGACCAGATCGACCGGGCGTTTGCTCTCGATCACCCGGAACGCATCCACCGACTGCGCGCTGCCTTCAACTCCGCCGATAATGAAAAGGCCCGGCATCACCTCGCCTTCGTGGTTGCCATCCTCGACGACCCCATTCTCGACGCCCCCATCAGAACCGGGACGCTCGCCGAGCAAGTCGCCTCAACCCTTGGGACAACGGCTGGAACTACACCGGCATGGGGCAGTTCGGCACGAGCCTCAATCCCCTCGACGCCCGCATCATCGCTCTCGGACGATGCCGCCGATCCGACCTGCTCCCGGTCCTCA
>JBDNGG010000539.1:0-8154 GCA_041689405.1 Terrimicrobiaceae bacterium
CAATCAGGCTTCGGGAGCCTGCTGAAGAGATTCGGCGGGATCGAATTCCGGCATGATCGTGTTCTTGTGCATGGGAAGGCTGCCGGACTTCACCATTTCAAGGACGAGGCTGGAGAGGCGGGATGCGAATTGGCCGAGGGGTAATGAATAATGAGCGAGCCGGGGCCGCAGCCACTGGCAGAGGGGATTGCCGTCCCTGCACAGCATCGAGACTTGACCGGGAACCGCTATCTGCCGCGACAAAAGATGAGTCAGCGTCGCTACCGCAGCTGCCGGATAAAGGTGAAACGCTGCTGTGACAGCGCCCTTGTCGACCGGGAGCTGATTCCAGCGTGAGACGAGGTCGGCCGGATCATCGGCGTACCGGATGATGCTGCATCGGCGGCTAGGGTCTCCGGAACGCTCGACTTCTCCGCGAAAAGCCATCTCCGTCTCCAGGTCGCCGGCAAGAGGTTGGGCTGGCACAACGAGAGCGAGGTGCCGATGTCCGCGACCGAGGAGGGTGCCGGCAGCGTGGCGTCCGAGCGCTGGATAGTTGCGTTCGATTGTGGGGATGGGAATGCCGGGATAGGCGGATCCGAGGATCAATGTGGGAACTCCTTTTTCGGCAAACCATTCCTGAGTTGTTCGAGAAGAGAGCGCCAGAACGTAGGCGCTCGAATCCATTTTCTTTTCAAGCTCACGCAAAGATGATCCGGGATGCTCACGGCCGAAGGCCTCGTTGCTGATGACTTCGAGGTGGATGCCGTTCTCAGCCAGGGTGCGACTCAGCTCGTCGAACAGAAAAAGCCGATTGCTGCTCATGGCATAAATGGGAGTCGTGGAGATCAGCGTCACCGTGGCCTGCTTTCGGACGATTGCAGATTTCCTTTTTTGAAGGATCTTCCGATTTTTTCCTGGCTTGGTGGAGATGAGTTTCTCCCGAGACAAAATGTCCAGTGCACCTCGAACGGTCGGACGACTGACGTGGAGTCGGCGACTGAGCTCTCGCTCACCGGGCAGGAAATCTTCCCAGACGCCGTTCATCAGTGCCTCGCGAAGACTCTCGACAACCTGCAAAAGCAAAGACTGGCGCTGAGGGATCTTCATGGCCGACGTGACGGAGGATTCTCGCTAAACAAAATGATCGAGATGAATTAACATGGCTACCTGAAGGGACGCAAACATTTCTTCATTCTGTGGGCACTGCGCCATGCGATTAAAGGCGGGTTACAATCGATTAACCGAGGGCCTCCCAGAGAATTTCGGCGGGGTGTTGGGCTCGGCGTCCTGTGGCGTCGTGGATTTGATGCCGACACGAAGTACCTGGGGCGCAGATTGCGCTCGTCTTCGGCTCCTGGCGCACGGTGGGTAGCAGTACGAGTTCACCAATTTCTTGGGAAAGTGCATAGTGTTCCGCTTCGTATCCGAAACTTCCGGCCATGCCGCAGCAGCCGGAGGCAATAAGTCGGACGTCGTGCCCGGGCACCAACTCCAATGCACGCACGGTGGGTGAAATGCCGGTTAGCGCTTTTTGATGACAGTGGCCGTGCAGCCGAATCACCCGGCTGCATTCGCGAAAGACGTCATTCGTCAGTCGGCCAGTGCTGAACTCACGCAAGAGAAACTCATCCAACATCAGGCAGTGGCTGGCCAGTTCGCGAGCCTGCCTTTGCTCGTCGCCACGGAGGAGATCGGGATACTCATCGCGAAATCCGAGGAAGGCCGACGGCTCGATGCCGATGAGCGGTTTTCTGTCGGTAATCAGTGGGTGCAGCCGACGGACATTCTGCCGGGCCAGGTGGCGCGCTTTTTTCAACAATCCCTTGGAGAGCGAGGATCGGCCGCTTTCCACGTGGTCGGGGATGGTTACGCGATAGCCCAGCCTTTCCAAGAGCTGCACCGTTTTGATTCCAATGGCAGAATCCAGGAAATTTGTAAATTCGTCGGCGAAAAGGTAAACCTCTCCGCGCTGCCCGGCTGCGGCGTCGGCTTGGTGGTGGCTGAACCAGCTCCGAAGCGTCTCGCGCGGGAGCAGTGGGATGCTGCGTAGCGGATGAAATCCCGCCAGACGGTTGGCCGCCTTTCGAAGGATGGGAGTTCCGAAGATTGCATTCCACGCCCATGGCGCCAGTCGCGCCAGCCGATTGATCGCGTCAAAGTTTGCGATGATTCGAGACCGCAGCGGAATGCCGTGGCGGTCGTGATAAGCTTCAAGAAATTCGGCCTTCAGACGCGCGAGATCCACGTTCGAGGGGCATTCCGATTTGCAGCCCTTGCAGCCCAGGCACAGATCAAGGACGCGGTGGAGTTCGTCGCTGTGGAGGGCGGTTTTTCCCCGTTCGGTCATCAGTTGACGCAGTAGATTCGCGCGGCCCCGGGTGGAGTCCTCCTCCCGGCGGGTGGCCATGTAGCTGGGGCACATCGTGCCGCCACTCAGGTGGGTTCTCACGCACTCGCCGGCTCCGTTGCATTTTTCGGCGGCGGCGGTCATGCCTCCATCACCCTTCCAGTCGAAAACGGTGTTCCAAGCTGGCGGTGGGGTCCCCGGGGTGTGGCGCAGAGACTCGTCCATGGGAGGAGCCTCGAAGATCTTGCCGGGATTCAAAATGTTCAGGGGATCGAACGTTCGTTTTACGACGCCGACCATATCGTAGCAACGCTCACCGATCATTTGACGGAGAAATTCCCCGCGCAGCCGCCCGTCGCCATGTTCCCCGCTCAGGGAGCCCCGGTAGCTCTTGACAAGCGTCGCCACGTCCTGAGCCACCGCACGAAACATACGGACCCCCTCCGCGCTGTGCAGGCTGAAGATGGGACGCATGTGGAGTTCCCCGGTGGCCGCGTGCCCGTAGTAAACACAGTCGATACCGTGCTTTTTCATCAGTGCCTCGAAATCCCGGATGTAATCGGGAAGAGATTGAACATCGACTGCGGTGTCCTCCGCAACCTCGCGTGGTTTGTTATGACCGGTGACATTGTTGATTACTGCCTGTCCGGCCCGTCGGAGATCCCAGACCTTACTCGAATCGGAGCCGCGGAGTGTGGGAAAAGCGTAACCAAGGTCAGCATTCCGAAGGGCGCTCTCGAGTGCAAGCAGGGTTTCCTGCAATGCGGTCTCGGTGTCCCGGCGAAACTCTATCACAAGAATCGCGGCAGGATCACCGACCAGAAAGTCCCTTTTACGGGCGAGGTCGAGGTTCTCCCGGCTGCAATCCAGGATGTGTTTGTCGATCAGTTCGCAGGCGGACGGTTGAAATCCGAGCGCCACGAGGTTGGCCCGAAGAGACTGTTCCAAACTCGAAAAATGCCCCACGAGCAGCGCCTGATGAGGCGGCGGCAATGGATTGCATTGAAGCTCAATCTCGGTCGTCACGAAAAGCGTGCCTTCCGATCCGGCAATCAGACGGCAGAAATTGAAGGGCTCGCTGCTACCCGGATCAAATACCGAACATTGCATCAGCAAGTCGAGGGCATAACCGGTGTTTCGCCGCGGAATGGACGCCAGCGGATACTCGCGCGTGATCTCTGCCCGATTGCCAGCGTCCTGCAGAAGGTCCCGGATGGCCCGGTAAATCTCAGCTTCCCGGGTGGCTCCGGCACACTTTTCGTGAAACTCTTCAGCGGAAAGCGGACCGAAAACCACCTCGCTGCCGTCACTGAGAACTCCCCGCAATCGCACGAGTTGGTCCCGAGTGCTTCCGTAAATGATCGAGTTGGAGCCACAGGAGTTGTTACCGACCATCCCGCCGATCATGGCGCGGTTGGCCGTCGAGGTTTCCGGACCGAAGAGAAGTCCGTGAGTGGCGAGTGCGGCGTTGAGTTCGTTGCGAATGACGCCGGGCTGAACGGTAACCCGCCGGTTTACCGGATCGATGTTCAGTATCCGCCGGAAGTGCCGGGAAAAATCCATGACCAATCCCGCACCTACACATTGACCGGCGAGCGAGGTGCCGGCGGTGCGCGGGATCAGGCTGACCTGGTGCCGACTGGCCCAGGAAACGATCTTCCTGACGTCGTCGTGGGTGTCCGGCCAAACCACGCCGACGGGAAGTTCCTGATACTCCGAAGCATCAGTTGCGAAGAGCCTTCGGGTCGTCTCATCGAAAGCCAGGTCTCCGGCCAGGCCCGCATGGGTCAAGTCCGCCATGGCCTCCGCGACCAACTCATGCTGTGGCTGAGATTCAAACGAAAGTTTTGCTGTCATCACGGGCGAAGCCATTGGCGGTTGATTCGTCACTAATGGCATGAGATTTTTAGAAGAATCATCGGATTACTAAAATGCTGGAATAAGGCCTTCCAGCAAGTAGTTCCGCGTGGTAATGATAGATGACCAGATTGAGAGTGTTACGAGCGCCCGGTTGCTGTGAGATCCCTTACTTACGGTGGCGCGACAGATGCTGGTGCTGGAAATTGGGGCTGACAGTGTCTCCAAAAATGGGTTCGCTGAGTGCTGGAGCGCTTTTTGCAATTGCAGGAAACTGGCGTCGAGCTGATAACGTCCGGCATCATATGATTGTTGAAATGAATCTGAAAACCACCCCTTCCGCAGATCGCCTTGGCCTTACCTCTCAAGACGTTTCGATTTTGGACTTCGGAGCTATTGGGGATGGCATAGCCGACGACACGGCGGCGATTCGGGCGGCGATTGCGTCGGGCGCTCGACGGGTGACAATCCCGGGGGGGACTTACCTGATTCGCAATGTGCTCGAGCCGGAAGCGGGGCAACATCTGGTAATTAACGGCACGCTGCGCTTGGCCGATGCAGAGATCACGGAGTTGCAATCGGACGTGGCGGTGGGTGATTGCGAAGTCGTCGTACGAGATCCAGCGGGATTCTCGGTGGGTGAGTGGGTAACGCTGCACGACAATCGCTTGCCGATCCAGGGAGGTGGGCGAAAGACCCGGCGGCAAGGTTCTGGAAATGCCCGCATCAAATCCATTTCCGGCAATCGTCTGGAACTCGACCGATCCAGTGCCCGGAGTTATTTGTGCGAAGCTGAGGCGGTCCTGGCGCGCCAACATGCGGCGATCTGGATCAAGCACTCCGGAGTCCGCATTTCGGGCACCGGCATCATCGACGGCAATAAGCAGAATCAACTGAATACCGCTCCGGGGAGGTTGGAGGATGGACGTAGCGAAGACTGGCGGGCGGCTTCCGGAATCGCCGTTCAAGGGGACTCGATGCTGTCGAATATCGTGATCGAAGACGTCACAGTTTGTGATTTTACCCTCCACGGAATTTGCATGTGGGAGGTCGAACTCGCCAGCATCCGCAATACGACCTGTCTTCGGATGCATGATAAAAGCATCACCCTGCACCGATGCCGGGATGTTCGTATCGTAGGGAATACCTGCTGCGATTCGGAGTGGGAGGATGGCATCATGCTTCACCAACGTCCCGATGCCGAGAGTGCAAACTACCGCATCCTGATCCAAGGCAACATCTGCCGAAATAATGCGCGCCACGGGATCCACGTGGGCGCGAATATGCGGCAGGTGCATCTGTCGAATAATCTTTGTGTCGATAACGGAGTGAACCTTTCGATTTACGGCGACAACTGCACCTCGACCGGCGATGTGGCGATCGGGACGACGGATCGATTATTCACCGAGGATGTTTATCGGCCCAATGTCCTGGTGGTCGGTCGCAGCGTGTCGCTGGTAAATCTGACGGCTTTAGGAACCCGTTTCGTCGGTGTCCAGCTGAGCGGACAGAATATCTCGCTCAACGGGGGAATCGTCGGGGAGATGAACAAAGAACCGGTGCCCGAAAGCGGAAACCCGGCACTGCGCCCGAGCGCAGGGGAGTGGGGGCGTGGCAGCGGTGAGTTCTACATTAAAGGCGATTCGCGGATTGGTATCGCAGTGGTTCCCGATGTTTGGCGGAATGTCGAGGTCCAGCCGCTGAATGTCCGCATAGTGGGTGTTCGGGTTCACGATTGTCGGGTCGCGATAAAAGTCGGAGAGACGGCAAGTCGAATTTCGATGGAGGGTTGCGACCTCGATGACAACGAAATCGCCGGTTAGGCGGCGGGTGAGACCGTAACTCGTCGCACGCTTTCGCTCTCCGTTTTTTCTGGCCATCTCGCGGTTGAAGCGAGCAGTTCCTCAAAAACCTCTTCATTGTGTTGCCCGAGGGCCGGGGCCGGTCGTTTAGAACGGGGACGCTCGCGATCAAACGAGATCGGCAGCCCGACGACCTTAATGTGGGTTTCTGGAAGCACTTGCAGGATTCCAACGGCGGCCAGTTGTTCGCATTCGGCGAGCTCTTTGATGTTGTTTACGGCTGCGCAGGGTACGCCGACTGCCTCCAATGCTGCGATGAGCGACTCCCGGCTCTGCAGCGCGACAGCGGCCATCATTTCATTGATGAGTAACTCCTTATTACGAACACGCTGCGGTGCGGTGATGAAGCGGGGATCGGAGCTCCACTCCGGGTGGCCAAGCACGTTGGCGCAGGATGCAAACATCCGGTCATTTCCCGCCGCGATCACCAAAGCATGGTCAGCCGCCTGAAATGCCTGATAGGGGACAATGTAGGCGCTGCCGGTGCCATGGCGAGTGGGCACGTGGCCGGTGGCAATGTGCGCGTTTAGGGGGCCTTCGACCCAATGCACTGCGGACTCAAACAGCGATGTATCGACGATGCTGCCCTGCCCCGTGAGATCCCGTTTCCGGAGCGCCGCCAACGCGCCGATGGCACAGAACATGCCGGTCGCCTTGTCGTTGATGGATGCCCCATTGAAGGTGGGTTCATCTTCCGGGCGCCCAGTAATACTCATGATGCCGCCGTACGCCTGGAGCAGCGGATCAAAGCCCGGATGCCGGTTGAGGGGGCCGGTTTGCCCGAAGGCGGAGATATTACAATAGATCAGACGGGGATGCCGGACGCGCATCGTTTCGGCATCGATCCCGAGTTGCTCCACGAGTCCGGGCCGGAGCGTCTGGATCAGGATGTCGGCCGTCTCGCAAAGCAGGTGCAGCTTTTCCACGTCCTCGGGTGACTTGAGGTTCAGGGTCACGCTGCGCTTGTTGCGGTTCTGCGCGTGGAAGTAGAGACTGGTGGTGTCGTTCGGTCCGAATGGTGGGCCCCACTGGCGCGCGTCGTCACCGCCGTCGGGCTTCTCGATCTTGATAACATCGGCACCCATTTCAGCCATCATTGTGCCTGCGAGGGGACCAGCGAGAGCGTGGGCGATTTCGATGACGCGTATGCCCGTGAGGGGAAGGAAGTCTAGTTCGTTCATGGTTGCATGTGGAGGCCGCCGGAGACGGTCATATTTTCTCCGGTGATGTAAACGGCGGCGTTTGAAAGGAGGAAGGCGACCATATTGGCGGCTTCGTGAGGCTCGGCATATCGTCCCAAAGGAATTCTTGCCAAAGTCTGAGCGGCGTATTTTTCGCTGCGCAGCACTTCGGTCATCGGCGTGTTAACGGTGCCGAATCCCACTGAGTTGCAGCGAATGCCGAATTTTGCCCATTCGATGGCACCGGTCATCGTCAATCCGAAGAGACCGGCCTTGGCGGAGGAATAGTTTGCCTGACCGAAAGATCCACGTTTGGCTCCGGTCGATGAAATGTTGACGATTGATCCGGTGGTTCCCGCCGGCTGGGGGATCTCCGCCTGGACCCGGCTTAGCATGTGACTTCCCACCGCCTGCATCATCAGGAAGCATCCGGTGAGATTGACATTCAGGACTTCCTGCCATTGAGCAATCGTCATTTTTTCCAGTCGGGCAGGCCGCGTGATGCCGGCATTGTTGACTAAGCCATGGATGGCTCCGAATTTTTCCATGGCTTGTTCGACGCAGTGCGGAGCAAACGCTTCGTCCGCCACGTTCCCGCAGACAGCGAGAGTCCGGTCCTTCGGGAAGTCCTTTGCGGATTGTTCAAGCGCGTGCTTATTGTAGTCCGCGAGAACGACGTTGGCTCCGAGTTCGCAACACAGCCGGCTGATGGCCAGCCCGATTCCCTGGGCTGCCCCGGTTACGATCACCGTGCGATCCGAGAGATCCATGGGGTTGGGTTGGCGGCTCACGGTTGCTCCTTTCCGAAGACGATCGTGCCGGACGAGGAAAACATGCCGCCGACTCCGTGGGCGACCGAGATGTTGACGTTGTCCACCTGAGCGGGAGCGCTCCCTCGTACCTGGCGAACGCTTTCCTGTAAGGC
>JBDNGG010000540.1:0-1967 GCA_041689405.1 Terrimicrobiaceae bacterium
CTTCTCATGATTGTTGTGCTAACGATCATCGTGACGGCCTTCATACAAAGTATGGCCGTCGAGCGTCGAACGGCGAATAGTTACAAGAATAAGTTGCAAGCCGATTTGGCGGCGGACGCCGGGATCAGCGCCTTCATTCAAAGCCTTGAAGTAGCAGATCTGGAAGAGGGTTATATCACGATCCTAGATTCTCCAGCTCAGAGTGGTGATGAGCCTGGCGCGCTGATTCGGGTCTATGACAAACATACTGGAAGTGAAGCTCAAAACATCAGATTGGAATCGGCCCCCTTGCCTGCCCAGACCCAACCTGCTTCGGAAAATCGAACTATCGACATCAATGGCCCCTCCATTTCCAAGAACGCTTTTACAACCGAGGTAGCTACAGGCTCGATTCCGAAGTATCCAGCAGGTGCGGTAACAATCCAACGCGGCCCCAACCGATTTGTTCAGTATGCCTATCGCGCCGTGGACGAATCAGGAAAGCTGAACCCTTTATATCATGGAATCGGCTACACGGCTGACCAGAGAACAGGAATCGTGGAAGGCGATAATCTGAAGGAGATTGCGATCTCCGGACTCACGTCAACAACCCCGCCGGGCGGAAATTTGAAAGACTCAACGGCATCCGCTTTGAAGTTGCTTCCGATAAAAACCAACGGTGCGTATCAATCCCTGGGTCAAGCCTTTGAAAATGCAGCTTCTCATCAAAAAAAGAAACATTTGTTAACGTTCCATGAGGGGGAAACCATCGAGTGGATTCCCAAGGG
This sequence comes from Terrimicrobiaceae bacterium, assembly GCA_041689405.1. GTDB lineage: Bacteria > Verrucomicrobiota > Verrucomicrobiia > Chthoniobacterales > JAATET01 > JBDNGG01. The sequence continues at coordinate 768 of JBDNGG010000540.1, forward strand.
CATTTTTGATAAGGATGGCAACTGGGTCGCCTTGGCCGATGGCGGAAAACCCAAATATGACATCAATCAACTCGCAACCGACAGCAATCTTTCGGCGACCGCGCGGGTAGATAGCATCGCTGACATCATCGACAAAAATATCCCGAAGTTCAAAGGGCGTGACCAAGCGTTTGTTGAATCTGGCGCGACAGCCGACCAGATTCGGTATGTCCGGCGAATTGCAGCCGGGATTGTTAGCTACATATCCAGCTTGGATCCTGTCGTGACGCTCGCAGATGGAGAGCCCGCCGGCAGGGGATTGGTTGCGTTCCCATATAAGATCTGTGAGAAATACGAATTTGTGAGCGTAGTGGGCTCCCCGGGAAACTGGCAAGTAAACTTGGACTATTCCTTATTCGTTGAACTTTGGAATCCCAATACGAAGCCGGTATCAGGTATATTTGGAATTACCCTGACTTCGATGAGAGTAGTCCAAATACCGGGAGCCGTTCAGGCACCTTTTGATCCTTTCTCTGGCTCGATTTCGGTGTCTCTTGGTCCGAATGAGGTCAAAGTATACCCGATAGGGACTCAAATACGGAAGACCATCTCAGTTCCGAATACTGCAGCGCCAACGGCTGCATCAATGGTGACAACAAGTAGTGGTGACTCGGATCCAAATCTCGGGCACTCTCGCTATACGGCTACTTGGAACGGAGTGGTTTATGACTATACTCCGAATGCCAGATCTCCAATGTTCGAAGAAAATGGGCCGGGATTAAGAAAAAACGCAGTGACCCTGAATTCCACGAATAAGACGGCTTATGCTGTCAATCTTCAACAGACTCCAAACGCAGCTTCCTTCCGCTCGGTAGGCGATCCTCGTTTGAACTACTCCACAAATTACGTCTGGGAGGCGCCGGCTGCAACGAATGCAAGCCTCCGCTGGAACGGTCGAGGCACTTGGGGCATCACTAGCCCGTTCACTCAGGATTATGCGCTGACGTGGGCAAAACGCGACGGCATGAGGGTGTCGCCTGCCGCCGGAAATTCTCGGACGGCTTCACAAGATCCGGATCAAGTTTCGTCGAATTACAGTCTTTCGTCAGCCACTGCAAAATCAAGCCCCATCTTCGTCCGGGCAGGCAAAATGGTAACCGTGGCAGAACTTGGAAATATATTTGATCCTGTCCACCTGAATGACCGCGGTTTCACCTCCAA
>JBDNGG010000541.1:0-4973 GCA_041689405.1 Terrimicrobiaceae bacterium
AATGCGCCGAACTCTTTGATCGAGACGACAGTGCCCTGATAGACCTCGCCGACGCCGATTTCCTTGGTCATGCCGGTGATGATTTCCTTGGCACGTTTCAGGCTGTCGCCATTGTTCGAGTAGATGTGGACGGATCCGTCATCGTCGATATTAATCTCAGCGCCTGTTTCAGCAACGATGCCCTTGATGGTTTTGCCACCAGGTCCGATGAGAAGACCGATCTTATCCACGGGGATTTTGACGGTTTCAATGCGAGGAGCGTATTGGCTCATCTCGGTGCGATGGGTCGGGAGGCATTCGTTCATCACGGCGAGCACACGCATGCGGGCGTCGCGGGTGCGATACACGGCAGCAGCCATGAGATCAAGCGGAATACCAGGGAGTTTGAGGTCCAGCTGGAATCCAGTGACACCTGTGGCCGTGCCGCAGAGTTTGAAATCCATGTCGCCGAAATGGTCCTCGCTGCCGAGGATGTCGGTGAGCATCGTGTGACGCGTCATTTGGCCATCCGCGGAAAACTCACTCACGAGTCCGCAGGAGATACCCGCGACCGGTGTCTTAATTGGCACGCCGGCGTCCATGAGGGCAAGCACGCCGGAGCAAACACTAGCCATCGATGTGGAACCATTGGACTCCATCACTTCCGATGAGATACGGATAGCGTATGGGAAATCTTTCTCCGACGGAATCACAGGAAGAATCGAGCGCTCGGCAAGAGCACCATGACCGATTTCGCGGCGATTCATACCACCGGTGCGTCCGGTTTCCCCTACCGAAAACGGCGGGAAGTTGTAGTGAAGAATGAAACGCTTGGAAGTCTCTCCGCCGGTGTAACCGTCAAGATCCTGGGCTTCGTCCGTCGTAGCGAGGGTTGCAAGCGCGACGGCCTGGGTTTCGCCACGCTGAAAGAGCGCACTTCCGTGACTGCGTGGTAGCAATCCGACTTCGGCTGTGAGCTGACGGATGTCATCCAGTCCACGTCCGTCGCAGCGGACCTGACGGTCCAGAATGCTGACACGAAATGCCTTCTTCTGGAGGTAGTCGAAAGCCTCGCTGATCTCGAACTTCTGGGCATCCGGGAATTTTTCGAGGATCGCTGCGCTGACTTCTTCTTTGAGTGCGCCGACCGCTTTCTGGCGATCCACTTTGCTTGGGGTATAAATGGCAGCCTCGATGCGATCGCCTGCAACATTGTAGGCAATCTCAAGAAGTTCGTCTTTGACCACAAAGAGAGGGGCATTGCGTTTGGCCTTGCCGACGAGCGCGGCAAGTTCCTTCTGAGCATCAATCAAAATCTGGACGTGCCCGGCGGCGAACTCCAAAGCTTTGACGAATTCTTCCTCAGGCAGTTCGTTAGCAGCGCCTTCGATCATGATGACCTTGCCATCGACACCCGCGTAAACGAGGTCAAAATCGGAGTCTGCCATTTCGGCGTGTGTCGGGTTCACAACGAACTCGCCGTTGACCCGACCGACGCGGACTGCGCCCACGGGACCGCCAAACGGGATGTCGGAAACCATGAGTGCTGCCGAAGCACCATTCATGGAAAGGATGTCCGGATCATTTTCACCATCGGCACTGAGGAGCGTCGAGATGATCTGCGTGTCGTAGAGGTAGCCTTTAGGAAAGAGCGCGCGGAGCGGGCGATCTGTCATGCGGCAGGTAAGGATTTCCTTTTCGCTCGGACGACCCTCACGTTTGAAGTACCCTCCCGGGAACTTGCCGACAGCGGCTGCCTTTTCGCGGTAATCTACGGTAAGAGGGAAAAAGTCCTGCCCCTCCCGGATGGTGGTGGCGGATACTGCGGTGACGAGGATGATCGTATCGCCGCAACGCACGGTCACTGCGCCATCGGCGAGTTTCGCGAGTTTTCCGGTTTCAATGGTAATCGACGTGTTGCCTACTTGTGAGGTAACGGAATGAATCATATAATTGTAATTTTCGTTGCATGCGCGGCACACGCGGTGGGCCGCAAGGAGTTGAATCGCTTGTGAAATTACAAAAGCCCCAGCAGTGTATTGCCGGGGCTTTGGTCAAAAATTCACAGAGACGATTCGGGAGTTACTTACGCAGGTTGAGCTTTTCGAGAACAGCTTGGTAGCGTTCTACAGCGGTGCGTTTCAGGTAATCGAGCAAGCTCCGACGCTGTGCCACAAGACGCAAGAGTCCGCGGCGGGACGAATGGTCCTTGGCGTGCTCTTTGAGATGCCCGGTGAGCTCGTTAATTCGCTTGGTAAGGAGTGCAATCTGAACGTCTGCACTGCCTGTATCTTTTTCGTGGAGGCGTAGTTCTACGTCTGCTCCGGCTTCTGTGTTTGCCATATCTTCTTTTCTTTGTGAGTGGGTGAAAATCTCACATCACTATCAGCCATGCAAGAACAATCAGCGCGCCGATCGGGGAAAATACTCCGCCGTGCGATGACCGCAAGCCGTCTTCTCTGATAGGCACATTCTGATCCAACGCAGGGTTTTGGGACGGATCCCGATGCGGTTGCACATTATGCTGTATCGCAGACGCTCGGATCGCTACGAGTAATTGCCATGTCAGCACCGGTTATTTTGATTATTCGCGACGGATGGGGGATCAGTCCCAATGGTAAACCCGCAGCCGAAGCCGAGGGAAATGCGCCCCTCCTCGCATCCACGCCCGTTCACAACGAACTTTATGTCAAATACCCGATGAGTACGCTCAGCGCCAGCGGGATGGATGTCGGACTCCCCGACGGACAGATGGGAAATTCTGAGGTGGGTCACCTCAATCTGGGCGCAGGCCGCATTGTATATCAAGATTTCACCCGCATTAACAAAGCGATCAGCGACGGCGACTTGGCGAAGTCGCCCGTGCTCCAAGAAGCCTTCGCCAAAGCGAAATCCGGCCGTCTGCATCTGCTGGGCCTCGTCTCCGATGGCGGTGTGCACAGTCACCAAAATCACCTCATCGCACTCGCATCGGCCGCCCATGATGCTGGTGTGTCTAATATCGCCGTCCACGCAATCACGGATGGCCGCGACACGTCTCCCACCGGGGGCGCTAGTTCTCTCGATACCGTCACTGCCGGCTTGCGACCCACGGGTGCGAAAGTATTCACTGCGATTGGACGGTATTTTGCGATGGACCGCGACAACCGATGGGATCGAAACAAACTCGCATGGGACGCCATCGTAATGGGCCGTGGTGAGACCACATCAGCCAGCCCGGGCGACGCCATCCGCGCCCGTTATGCCGCCGGCGAAACCGACGAGTTTTTACAGCCGATCATATTCGAAGAAGCCAATCATGCCCGCGTCCGTGACGGCGATGTGGTTTTATTTTTTAACTTCCGGGCAGACCGGGCACGGCAATTATCACGCGCCTTTTTGTATCCCGACTTCGATGGATATGATCGCGAGGTGACGCCGCATGTCCACTATGTGACGCTGACGCAATACGACAAAACCTATTCGTGCCAATCAGTCTTCGGCCCTCAGTCTCTACATCACATCCTCGGCGAAGTGGTGAGTGCAGCGGGAAAAACGCAACTCCGCATTGCGGAAACCGAGAAATACCCACACGTCACGTATTTTTTTAATGGGGGTGTCGAGCAACCGTTCGATGGCGAGGACCGCCAAATTATCCCCTCCCCCAAAGTGCCCACGTATGACCTGCAGCCTGAGATGAGTGCGGGTGAGGTGACAGCCAAGGTTTTGGAGCTACTCCCGGAAAAAGACCTCGTAATTCTTAACTTCGCCAATCCCGACATGGTCGGTCACACCGGCGTGGTTGAGGCAGGAATCTGCGCGGTCGAGCGGATCGATGCCGCTGTAGGTGCTGTCATTTCACGCGTGCTGGAGCTGGGCGGAAAAGCGCTTGTCACTGCGGACCACGGCAACTGCGAGCGCATGCGAAATCCGGACGGATCGCCGAATACCGCACACACCACTAATCTTGTGCACGTGATCTACGTCGCAGCGGACGCAGATGATTACACGGTGCGGGATGGAATCCTGGCTGATGTGGCTCCCACACTGCTCGACATGATGGGACTGGCCAAGCCTGTTGAAATGACGGGCACCTCACTGCTGGTAAAAAAGTAAAGCAACGCACCCGCATGAAGCCACCCATACTCGCGGTGTCGAACCTCACGATTCGACGCGGCCCGCTTGCGATCCTGAATCGCATCAACTGGACGATTCACCCTGGCGAGCACTGGGTCCTGCTCGGACCCAACGGTTGCGGAAAAACCTCTTTGCTCGGCACCCTTACCGGCTACATGACCCCGACCTCGGGCGAAGTGGAAGTGCTTGGAAACGTCTTCGGCGAGAGCGTGTGGCAGGAAATGCGCAAGCTCGTCGGCATGGTGAGCTCAAGCATCCGTCAATGGATTGCCAACGAAGAAACCGCTCTGGAAACCGTCGTGAGCGGCAAATACGCCATGGTGGATTTCTGGGGAACAGTCACCCCTGAGGACCGCAAGGAAGCTCGACAACTTTTGCGGACCGTCGAAGCAAAGAACCTCGAGGATCGGCCGTGGCTGTATCTTTCCCAAGGCGAGCGGCAACGGGTCTTGATTGCAAGGGCCCTGATGGCGCACCCGAAGCTGCTGATCCTGGATGAACCATGCTCCGGACTCGATCCGGTAGCACGGGAGCATTTTCTCAATTTCATCGGCCGAATGGCCGCCCTCCCGAAATCCCCCGCCATCGTCTTGGTCACACATCACGTCGAGGAAATCACTCCGATTTTCACGCACGCATTGTTGCTCGCGAAAGGAAAATCTGTCGCAATGGGCACTATCAAATCGACCTTGAATTCGGCGAACCTGACGAAAACATTTGGGTGTGAAGCTTTGCTTACGCGCGCCCGGGGACAATATTGCTTAAATTTCCCCGCCTGAAATTGAATGGGGAAACTCCGCCCCCACTTGACAACGAGGGCGAGATCCATAATCTCCCCACGAAAACTTTCCTCGATGTCCTCTGAATCCCATGCAAAC
>JBDNGG010000542.1:0-7098 GCA_041689405.1 Terrimicrobiaceae bacterium
CGCGCGGGTGGGGAAATCCATGACAGGGTTGGAGAATATGCGGCGATTGCCGGTCCATCCCCACGCGGGTAGGGAAATCTCTCGATTTATCAAGAAGTTACATAAGCTAATTGGCGATGAAAACCGGATTCTTGGGAGTTGGAGTTAGAAAGGCAGATTGCTCTCGTCCACCCAATCTTCAGCGATGAGGTTAATTCCGCTGAAATCGATGTCTCGACGCCCCGTTTTCCCTTCTGGCCCAAAGCGCTCTACGAGGTAGCCCTGGCAATTGGGATGGGACGACACCGAGAGGAATCCAAAGTCTACAGGCGCATTTCGGGTAATGAAATCAATGACCTTCCGATGGGTACGAACATTGAGCGTACTAACAAACACATTGGCCTTGGGTTCAATGAACCAGCGTTTGAGATGCCCTCGAATTGCAGGAGGCACGTCGTTGGCGATGATCACCGTCATGCCTCTGACTGCGGTTGCAATGGATGAAACGGTAACGCGTTCTCGTCCTCGCATCCGTCGAAGAGTACGACGAGATCCTCGGGCATCCGCTTTAGCATGCGAGTCTGCTCGACATTACGTTTGAGGATTTTACGGACGAGCGTGCCGTCGTCGCGAGGGTCGATGGAAATTGCCTCGAACGCTGCTGGCCAGGAGGTCTCATGTTTATATAGGTCCGCGATGTCGTAGATAAATGGAAGCGTTCCAGCCTGATGAACAAACCCGAGTTGCGGAATGAATCCCATTGAGCAACAGACGGCTGCGGTGAGCGCGTAGTGCGAAGCCGTAGCTGCCGAAAGCGCTCGGTTAACGTTATCGGCCACGTTCCAGTTCGATGGATTGTAATCTCGCCCTTTCCAAGTCACGCCGAACTTGAGACCCAATTTCTCGTAGATGAGCTTTACCCGGCGGCCTTCCATACCTCGCAGTTGTTTGATTGAGACACCTCCCGTTGAGACGTTTTCAAAGCGATGACGGAACATACGGCGTGCGATTTCGTTCCGTTTCTGCGGAGAAGCCCATGCAGTGGCGTGAATGCGCGCCATGGAGTTGTCGTGATTCGGAGTGATCCCGAAGGAGTAAAAGCGCAAACCGTCCTCACCGAGCCAGAGCAGAGGGCAATTGCATTGTGCCGCTGCCTTGATCGCCGCATGGGTAATTGTGGTGCCGGGCCCGAGGATAAGAGCGCTCAGAGTCGCCACGGGAATCTGGCAGACAGTGCCGTCCGCACCAAACCAGCGAATTGAGGCATCATCCACCTCCACGCGCCCGTGTTCGAGGTAGATTGGCGTCCAGCGGTCTTTTGCTGAGGCCAGCGTGTTGAGCGGAGGGCGTTCGAAGATCGGCATCGGAAAGAATTAGATCTCTCGATCAGAGATTTCCTCCATAAGTAAAGGGCGAGTGCCGAGTTACCGGGCGCGATTGGAACTCGCGTTTGCCGAAGGAAATCGGGTAATCCGATTGATACCACGTTTCGGCGTCCTGGTGGTTGGGCTCATGAACACCGTCGCCGATTGTCGACACTCCGGAATCTAACTCGAGTCGGCCGAGCAGTGCTACGACCGCCGCCTCGGCGTTTGCTCCCAAGGTCGGCGTGAGCGGTGATGCAGGAAGACAGCATTTCCGACCAAACCACACGCCCCAAGTGGGATTTTGCAAGGCGCTGGCGATGGTTTGGATTGCGGAATCTTCCCCTTCAAGAACGGCTATGAATCTGGCATCGGTCAGAAACGAACGGCGCGTGATTACGGTGCCAAAGGGGCTGCCATCACCGGCTTTGCAGGGCGTCTGCATCTTTGCACGAATATCAGATTTATCAGCCTGCCAGTCGTCATACCATCCTCCTCCGACGGTATGAAAATCGACCAACCGCTGCACTTGAACATTACCGTCTGCATTCCGAATTCTGAAGACACTGAAGCTCAATGCGGCGAGCGGCTTGAGTTGATCAGCCTCATCTTCGGCATGCTTGTCGATCCCCATCGCAGCGGCGATAAGACCGAGAACACCACTTTTCGTGGGAAACGTCTCGGTTTCGCGCCGCTGAAAACGCGATCCTGCGCCCCATGACTGCATGGGACTATCGAGGAAAATGGCAAGTGCACTATTCGACATGATCGATGAGCGTTAAAAGGAATGTGTCGAGGCCCGATTCTGTGAGCCAGACTTCCTTAGTGTGTTCGATGGACCAGATCCGCTTGAGTTCGGTAAGCTGGGCCTTCATGGCTTCGAGCGACGTTTCGGCGAGACCATTGCCATTGGCGCGTACGGGTTTTTCAAAAGCATTGATCAATTGTACGGGTTGCCCTTTTTCTTTGAGCACGCCCAGCACCTCAAATGGAAGGGTCGCAGCATTCATCGAGTTTTTACGCGCTCCGGGGACGGCCATGAGCGTGGCACGGATAAACGCATCCAACACCGCCTTGCGCTGTGCGGCATCAAGCTTGCCGAGGTGCGACGCCGAGAACAAAAGATCGAGGTTCACTGCCGCGTAGCGATAGTATGTCGCTGAAGTGAACTCAAGCGTTCCGATCATTCCTGCGCCAGCGTCTTCCGAATCGGCCTTGCGGTCATCGACGGAGGAGTAAAAATCGATATCGTTTGCTGCTTTGTGAGTCGAAAGTGCATGGGAGAACATCGCCGCTCCCTCGACGTTTAGCGTCGCGTCATTTGCCACCATACGCCCGAATAGCGCGATATCGGCAGCGTCTAGGCGACCTGCATTTTTTGTTGCCTTCTTCGGCTCATCTCCTCCGGCTACAGCGATCGCGATTTCTTTAATTTCACCTGGTGACAGGTAGACGGCCGTAGTGACCTGATCTGGCTTTTTGGTATCCTGCTTGCTGAATACCGCACAGAGTTCAGCTGCCTTCTTTGCAGCATCTTCTGGAGTCATTCCCGCAGCAATTAATGCGCTGGTAAATGGCTCGGCAAGGAAACGACTGCGAATGCCTTCGAATCCGGGAGCACCGTCAGAGGCCGCGAGGCGTGCAGCCCGTTTTAGGCATTGACTGGAAATCCGAGCGCGTTGGACGCCGCCGAAGACGGCGGTTTTTGGTGATCCCACGTCGTCGCGGTTAAGACAGGAGACGGGGAATGATTGCAGGATGTGAAGTTCGATGAGTTTCATAGTTGGATTAGGTTTTAATGGCTGGATGTTTGGTTACTGTTGTGAGTCGATGAGGAGCGGGCTGAGACACAGCATTCCGAAGCCGAATGCCTTGGCAGAGCCGATCCCGGCAAGTGCGGCGTGTTGAAACACGTCTGGATCTGTGACGGTGAGTTGCCCGATGAACTCGGTGGCGGTGTGGATCCCCGCTTTTCCTTTTTTAATAAATGTTTGGCGGGGCCGAGGAACGGTTTTGAGCGTTTTCGGGTCGTAGGTGAACCCGTGCTGACTACCTTTACGCGTAAGCCAATCCAGTAAATCCTCACGTTTTACCAATGGCACACGGCGGCTATTTTTCAGGAGCGAGCCATCTGGTGCGGACCTCACTTTTTTGGTCGGATTGGCAAGTAGAGAAAAACGATATGTCGGGTGATTAAAAAACGAAGGCGATATGCTCTTCGATTGCCACGCGGTATCCGGGCACCAAGGCGGGCGGATGGGCTCTGTCTCAGACAGCAATAAGAGGCGCAGTCCGCCGTCGATTTCATCAAGTCGGCTGAGGAAGTCTCTGGATGCGTCGTTCCGGCCGGGGAATGCCTGCCAGATCTTTTGGTGCCAGTCGTAATTATCCCGCAGCCCTGCCTTGAATGCGGTCTCGTGCTCGACCTCGATTTTAGTGAGATGATGTGGCTTCATGGCAAGGAGGGAGCGACGATCTCCGCTGGAGTTTTCCAGAAGTCCATGGACCAACGGGTCTTAATATTCTCCGACCACTTCGACCAACTGTAGAGATCTTTGAGCACACGGTTGTAGTCGAGGGTGATGGATTCACGATCCATACGTTTGAAAATCCTGTGCAATTGATCGCCAACCTCCTTCAATGTGTCGGATGCGAGTAGGCGACGGAAATGACGCTCAAAGGCTTCAAACCCGGCATCCCCTGCCAATCGATTGCATGCCGTGCCAACGGATCGTCCACCTGAAAGATGTCGCGGGTTTACCGCATAGAGCGCAGCCGTGATTGCCTTTACGTTATCAGTGAGCTTCGGGTAGTTCCGTGAATCACTGCCATCAAAAATGCGCATCTGGCCGAGCACAGGATAGGAATGATGCTGGGTGGTTGGACTCCAGAACCGCCGCAATTCGGCTGCGTGGCCCCGGTCGTTACAAACCTCGATCATGCGATCAATGAAGGGGTCGTTGGTCTGTGGTGCTTCGTTGTTCATAAGGATACGGGTTCTTTCGATGGTTGCGGTTTTTTGGCTTTCGGAAGGAGAACTTTGAGCCCAGCGGCATACGCTTGGAGCTGTCGAGGAGTAGCGCGTGAGCACACGTGGTCGTAGGCCTGCCTCGCTGCCGTTCGAACAGCCAGCGTCCATGGATCATCGCCCTCACCAAATGACTTCCCGTCCATGATGGCTGTGTCTCTGACAATACCGAGCAGTAGCGCAATGTTGTACTCAAGAGAATTCCAGAAGAAGCTGGCAGCTCTCTGCTTCGGCATCGTCTTCTGAACTTTTTGTGCTTCTGAATATTTTTTCAAAGCATTCAGCAGGCATTGCTCACTTATTTCTGCGAAATTTGCTCCGGCTAGGAAGCAATTTCTTCCGGCTTGATGGAGCATCATTGAAGGGATCGAAAGGCTGGATTCCACGACAGATGTGAGGCTAGCGGTATTCTCAAAAACTAACCCTCCGGCAAAGATCGGAAAGACGGGATATTCCAGCAACTCATCGAAATGGCTTTGAATAGTTAGAGGGCCGATGCCTGTCCCGTCAGCAAGCCTCTCAATCGTTAATGCGTGCAGGTCCCGCCAGACCGATCTCGCAGCACTGCATCTCAGTAAAAATCTACCCTTTTCGCCTGCGACAACTGTCTGCGAGGATTCCCTAATTCCAGACGATTTGAAAAGGGGGTAAGAAATTCCATCGTAACTTTTGTAGAGCGTGCTGGCGTCTTTGAACCACAATTTTCGATGAACGGGAACGAGCCGATAAAGATAACTGCTCAAAGCAAGCGGATCAGAGGCAGAACCTTCCTCCCAAACTGGACGTCCTATCCCCCCTTGAAACGATTTTTTGATCGTCTCGTGGTCAATGCAGTTCAACAGAATCGACCTTTTAATATTTTTCGCCAAAAGCAAGGTGTGGAGACAGCTATTCTCAGAGCAAAAACCATACGCAGTGTGCTTTCCAACTGGCGGCGAGAAATTTTGGAACGTTATGAGAGCCCGGCCCAATATATCTGCTGGAAGACTTCGTTGAGTCCCGCCCTCATGATCGAACAAGGTGTAGTTATTTCCTGATGCTAGATGAAAGACGATCCAGCTTGAATGCTCTTGGAACTTACGTTCCCGAGCTATCGTGCAATCTTGCAAAAACCGCGGCCCCTCCCCGAATAGGTTAAAGTGTACAGCAATACCTTCGTCCTCAAGGTATAGCGGAATCTGGGTTTCCATTTCGCTTCCGAAGTCCGGCCAGTCGTCGCTGGTTTCTGGTGCACCGAGCGCAGTCTGGGTGATGCAAACGAGAAGACGCATGATCGAAATACGTTCATGAGCCGGGCAAGACAAGTCACCGATCTCTGCTGCCTCACGAAAAAGCGTCGAGAGACTCACAAGCGCGTTTTGGCCCCCGGCCAAGTATCGAACGGGGATCCATGGATCTGAGATGAGATTAAACGTTATCATAATTTGTTCCTGTTATTTTCCTCAAAACCACGACTCGTCCTCATCAGTGTTCGGTGTTAGCGCAGCCCGCGGTCGCTCGTGCCAGAGACCCATATCTTCTCTGTAAGACAATCGGTATGCTGGCTGGGCGCAAGATGCATGCAGGGTGCATTCGATGGATTCGGGGTGGCGATATGCGAGGATGGCATTCAGCATGTGTTGCTGAAGCCATGCCGGCTGTATCCCAGGGCTCAGCGAATCACGGACCAGATAGATCGGCACGCGACAAGCGTTCAGGTGCAATTGCCTGGCGAGCTGAAAGTCGAAACGTCCGGGATGGAATTCGATTGTCTCGCCATTTAGAAATTCAAGACGAGTCACACCATTGAGCGCCGTGACGTCGCGTCGGAGCATAACGACCCAGCCCGATGCTTGCGATCGCCAACGGGTTTGCGTGCCGTCGGCGTCATCTATGGAGGGGAGTTTGAAAACATCGCTCATCCACGCCGTATTCTGCATTTCTGCGATACGAGAATTTAACTCGTCCAATGCTGCCTGTGCGCCAGTCGGCAGCTCGCCCGGCACTCGATTCGACTCCTCCAAGATCGGACGGATTCCGCTTGGTAACTCAATGGAGCCCTCCGTCGTCCAAACGCGCTCCGCTTGGAATAGGGCAAACGGCGGGTAAATGAATGCGGATGCTCCGAGTTGCTTGCGGATTATCTTGATTTCAAGGTTCCAATCCACGGTCGGCGTGAGAATTACGCAACGCGGCTTCTCGAACCCAGGTGGACGATAACGGGCATGTCGGTGCAAGCGGCCAATGCGTTGGAGAATGAGATCGGTCGGAGCCAGATCGGTGATGAGGAGATCGGCGTCGATGTCGATGGATTGCTCCAGCACCTGTGTTCCGATCAGGATTGCCCCCTTTGGGCGCACAACATCTCCTTTGCCGAGGAGTTGCATCCAATGCGACTCATTGATTTCGCGACGAAACTGAGGAAATCGGCTGTGGAGCAGTCCAAATTGGATGCCCAGCCCGGAGCGACATTGAGACACGATTTCACGGTAAGTCTGCTGTGCGTGTGCAATCGTGTTGCGTACGATGAGCACGCAGGCCCCTGCTTCTGCGGCGTCGACCGCCTCATTGATCCAAGTTGCAGATTCCGGATCGGCATGCTCAATGGTGATTGTTTGCACTTTATGCCCCTCGTCATCCGGCACTATCGTGATTGCATCCGCCGCGCCGACAGGAACCTTGGTGATAAGCGGGTAGGAATCTGACGCGTTGTTTTCGACAGCTCCCGCCGTGGCAACTAATTCTGCA
>JBDNGG010000543.1:0-1507 GCA_041689405.1 Terrimicrobiaceae bacterium
GAGAAACGTGATCCGTAAAAGTCATGATTGCCGAGCACGAAATACACAGGACGCGGAAAACACGCCCCTCCAATTTCAAGGAGGTGCCCCGGCAGAGACTGCGCAATAGAAATGTCGCCCGTGATGACAACAACTTCTGCTGCACTCTCGCGTAGAGAGGATAAAAACTGCGTTCTGGTGGAATCGCCCACTCTATCGAGATGGAGATCGGTCAGCCAAAGCAGGGTTGTGGCGGATTGGTTGGTGGTTGATTTCATGGCGACGATTTTTTAGCTGTTGTCTCGGTCCGAAGAGTGCCCGTTTCCTCCAAAAAACTCACGTTCAGCGCAGTCGGAAATCACAACAGCCATCGCCAAAGCCACCTTCCTTGTTGCCACGCCGCGTCCGAAACACGCGTTCCCTTTGCTGACCGCTCTCCAGCGCAGGAGATGGCGGCAAAGCACCCCATCGGCTATTTGCGGCATCAGGACATTGGCCAAGTGCTCACAAGTTTCGTTCACTGCGCTTTGGAAACCGCAATCGTCCGAAAGCAAGCGAGAAAACTGCTGTGTTTCCACATCGGAGAACCCGAAGAACGCTGCGTAATCGGAGATAAACGTTTCTGTCATACCCCTGTTACGCGGCATGCTGAGGAAGTGTGAAGGTGAAGATTATGTTTTTTTTGAAAATCTTTCTGCCCCAGCAAGAAATCGCCTTCACAATCTCGTCGCTCATGTCGTGTCAAGAGAGATGAACAACTCCACGCCGCACCGACAAATCCCACGACGATTGCTCAGCGCTGTTTTCGAATTGGACCCAGATTTGGTCAAAAAATCCATCGAAGCTCGGTTTGTTCCACAAATGACAGCAATGTTGCTACGCGAGCTTGATGAGCAAATCCGCAAAAGAGTTGTGACGGCCTCCCTCGCAATTGCATCTGGCACTGAGATAAGCGAAGTGCTTAGCCGTCTGCAGAATGAATTGGAGCGATATTTTGATATCCGGAAACTGATTTGTTCGCACACGGCGGGCGAAAAAACAGAGCACTAAATCTTTTTGGCGTTTTAAGTGAAGAAAGAAACGGAGGAGTAGCGCTAGGCGAGCGGCTTTCGCCGCTCGCTCGCCCAGGAAAAAAGTTTTTATATGATTATTAATAACTATGCCTCAACGCAACATTCGTTTGCTTCCTTTTGGATCCTGTATTGCAAGACTCCAGAATGCTCAACAACACTAAGTAATCTTGGTGTCGCCATTGACAACGAGTGCAGGTTACGCCTCCGGGATGGATGCCTGCGCGGGCTGTTGCAAGGTCAGGAAGGCGAGATCCGGCAAATAGCCTGCCTCAACCTCCTCAGAAACTTTCTCAAGGGAAACCGCAGACTGATTGATGCAACCTCCGAGGGAACCGTATCAATTGTTTCTATTGAGCTAACAAAGTCGGTTTTTGCTGCCTTGCGATTTTCTAAACTACAACTCGCACGCAGCCTTTACTTAGATGCGTCGCGCTGGGTGGAATTTCGGGAATCTC
>JBDNGG010000544.1:0-5325 GCA_041689405.1 Terrimicrobiaceae bacterium
ATACACCAGATGTTGGTGGGCATCAATGATGCGGCAGGGTGATTTTGGCATAACGTGGGAATGAGCACTTTTGGGTATGCTCGCGAAACTAAACGTTTTTTAGGGTAAGTAAAGATGTTATTTATGTTATTTATTGTTTAAAAATACCAGCACTTTTATGGTTTGATATCCCATTATTTCTTTGGTATGTTAACCCCCTCTATTTCTCCTTCGCCATGCAACTTTCTCTCTTCCATGCCGACATCACGCCACCCATGAATCATCCGCTCTGCGCTGCCCCTAAAGTGACCCAGACTGTCGAAAATCCTCCGTTGGCTTGGAAAACAAAGGACGTCATTCTGCCCCCTCGTGAGGACCAGCCGGAGAAGGAACTCCGGGAGTGTCTTTCTCAAGAGGGCCTTTCGACGAAGGTCAAAAGCCGCGCCGCCCTGATTCTGGCCTATCAAAATCGCTGCAAGGCGGGCCGTCGCATTTGCATTTCCGCCCTCCACATTGGCGATGACATCGTGGCAGTTCACACCCCGGGCGAATCGTTCATCGAATATCAATTGTATGCCCAGGAGCTTCGCCCGGACGCCATGGTGGTCGTTCCCTCCTACGGAGATTGCGGCCCGGGGTATGTGACCCTCGCAAAATCTTTCGCGGAGGGGGGCTATGAACCCTATGACTCCTTCTGTTCGGAGAAAAGCGAAGGCATCCTGCGTGACGCCATCGCGACCGTTGTGCGTTGAGCGTTGCCGGCGCGACTACTCCGCGGCCGAAACCCTTCCGGTCAAGACCGCGGCTTCTGTCACGGAGATCTCCTGCACGGTTTCCAAGCCGGCGGTGAGGTCACTCACGGTGACAGTCCACAGGCCGGGTTTGTCGTTCCAAGCCGGGAAGAAGGCCACTGTGGCGGAACCTTTTTCCGCACAAACATAACCGCTGTCCTCATGCCGTGTGCCTTCGGGGTCCAGGATCTCGACCTTTAGCGGCTGGAGGCCGGCGGCAGGCTTTCCGGTGGAGTCGGTGAAGGTGATTTTGAGGTCGGTCTGTTTTCCCAAGATTACAGCTTTCGGGGTTTCGAGGGAGAGTTTTTCCAAGGGATTTGGATACAGGGCGATGATCGTGCCGCCGATCTGCGTCAGGTTCACGGGAAACGTCAGGACGCCGTCCTTGGTCTCCGCGGGCAGAGCTTTTCTTTCCAGCAAATCATAAGCCGTCAGAGCCCGCCCGTTTTCATCCCGGTAGCGCACTTGGATCGTTTGGGGAACCACCTTTTCCATGCTGCCTTTGTATTTTCCCACCCGCTCGTCGTAGGTGCGGTTGTCGTTGATGACAAAAAGATATCGTATCCCGTCGTTTTCGCAGATGTTGAACAGCGCTGTAGGGGTGTCGCAATCCACCTGATGGGGGATTTTTTCCTTCAATCCCTCTTTGAGCGTTTCGGCATAGATCTCGAGCTGCCGCTGGGCTTGGTCCGCCGGCACGCCGGTCACTCTGCGGTAATTGATTTTCTCTTCCTTGGTGACATGGTCGTCCCAATTGTCATAGGTCAGTCCCCGCACTATCGCATCGGCGGACACCTTGTCGTAAAAAGAGAAATCAAAGTCGAATTTCGTGACGCCGGGGATTTCCGGTCCGAGGAACTGATCGGAGACGACGATTCCACCGGCTTTCTGGAAGTCGAGAACGGCCTGAACAACGCTTTCGGTCAGAACACCGCACATCGGCAGCATGAGCGCGTCGTAGTTTTTCAGGTTTTCCAGCGTGGTGTTTTCGTCAAAGAGCACGTCGGTTTGGTAGTGCGCCATCTCCAGAACCGTTTGAAAAGGCACCACCTGCGAGCCGGTGTATAGATTCTCAATCTTGTTGCCCCAGTAGAGCCGGGCGGCGGCGGAGTTCAGCAGGGCCACCCTTCGTTTGGCCACGTCCAGTTTTTTGATCATGGCTCCGTAAGGCATAAACACCTTGTCCGAGAGGTCCTTGATCGCATCGGGAGTTTCGGGGGGGACGCGGTAGTGGTTGTCGGCATAGACAACGGGATCGATCCCGCTGCCGAAAAAATATCCGACGATTTTTGCCGCCCGGGAGAGATTGATCCAGGTGGTTGCTTTGAGCCGGTCCGGACCCATGGCCATCCAGTCCCAGCCTTCCTTGTTTTGGGTGGGAGCGATGGTACCCGGGTAGTTGAGTACGGTAATGACCTGGAACGGAATCTGACCCTCCGGCTGACAGGCCGTGCGGAGTGTCTCAATGAAAAGCGCCATCTTGGGATCAATGCTGGTGTAGGTCCAGGTGTGAATGATGTCCACGTCGGGATACACGCCGAAGAAGGGGAGTTCACGATAGGGATCCGTCATGGTCAGAATATCAGGCCGATATTCTTTGACGATTGCGTCCATACGCTGGAGACCGAGGTTCATGCCATTGCCTCCCTGATAAATGTACTTTTTGAGGAGGTAGAGCCTGTCGTCATCGGCGATGACGTTTTTTGCCACGAAACGGGGTTTACCCACCTCCTCTTCCGTGAACCCCAACCGTTCCGCCATGAGCTTTTTCCCTCCTTCGTTCAAATTCGGCTTGGAGAGGCTGTCTGCGATCTCGCCGTCGTCCCAGGCCATGAAGATGTTGGGATAAGGTTTGGCCGCCTCCATCATCATGCGATTGAGCGCTTCTTGCTTTTCCGCCACAACCGGGCTGAACGGATTGTAAAACTGCTCATCGTGGCGGGCGGCGTTGATGTACGGGATGTCGGGTCCATCCGGCGGGAGCAATTCCTAGGTCCAGGACGGGTTAAAATGAGATCTAAGCAGTCCGGCGGTTGGCATGAGGCTGAGGCGCAACCCGGTGGGAAGGAGGTCATTGAGTTGGCTCGTCCAATGACTTGAATACGGGGTGAGCGGTCCTCCCATGGCCGTAAATCCATGTTCTTGGTAAAATTTCGCATCCCGTACCTCGCCCCCGGACCACAGCCAGTTCTCCAGGCGGTCCTTTGAGGGGCGTTTGGCCAGTTGGATTTTCAATTGATTTTTTTCGAGCGGCGCTCCCTCCGCAGATAGAACAACCGCCTCCAGGCTGTGGGTCCCGGATCGGGTGGAGTCGGTCGGCACGGGCACCGAAAGGATTTTTTCGTCGCCCAAGGGGGTTTGATGAATTTCCCGCCCGCCAAAGTTCACGCTAAGGGTGGCCCCGGGGGGCGCGTTGCCCACTATCACGCCAAACTGCGGGTTTTCATCCCGGTAAAAGGTGGTCCGGTTGGCCGGAGGCTCCAACGCGACGGAAACAGCCGCCTGTCCGAGGGCGCAGGAGAAAAATAGGGCGGAGAGGATGAGAAAGGAGAAGGGCTTCATTTTCATTGGAGGGCTGGTGGAGATGTGTCGTTCGGGCGATTCCTGAATCGGGGATTCGGGAAAGGAGTAAAAGGGAACTCGATGATCCTGTCAACGGAGAAATCACAAAATGTGAGGTGAATGTTGTCACAAGTTAGGGTCATCTTAAAAGTGTGAGAGGCTGAGGTTCTAAAATCCAAGGCGTTCATTTTGGAGGGATAAAAGAGGTTTCGGAGAGGGGGTTTCGCTTCTTTGCGAAAGCTTCTCTCCTTTGTGATTCGGGGTTTCCCCGGATATAATTCAACTTGCGAATCGCTGGCTCTGATCATGGTTTTATAGAATGATTATAAATAGGCGATATTTTAATTTTTTAGTGCTTGACATTGTTGGGGTGTTTTCTTTCTATTCGATGCAACTAATAAAAAACCATGACCACATCATTCTCATCAGCCATCCGGAAGTTTGTCACTCTCGCGCTCGTTGCAGCCTTTGTAGGGATCGTACCTTCCTTGTCCGCAGCGGTAATCGCCTTGAACAACCCTGTCTCCAATTCGCTGACACCCACGGCGCTGTATTGGACCTATGATTCCGAAACCGCTGGCAGCGTTGCGGATGGATCCGGCAATGGGTACGACGGAGTTTTGACTCAGGGATTCAATTCGCCTAATTCAGTCAATACCCCGACGCTGGCCACCGGCGTGAACCTGCCCGGAACCAGCGGTTTTGGCAACGCCGTGAGTGTCATTGGAAAAAATGACAACCCCATCTAGAACACAAACCAAAATCCCAGTGTCAGGCATGTGCCGGGATCCACTGCGGAGACACCACGGCACAAAGGGGCGGAGTCGGCGTTCACCTCTCCGTGACTCTGCGCCTCTGCGCGAAATCCAAATTTTTGGGCCGGGCCGCGCCCTGCAAGCCAAGCGTTGCCCCCAGAGGTTAATGGTTTATGAATAAGATTCGTCTGGGAATCATTGGTTGCGGACCCCGAGGGGTCTCGGTCGCTGTAGTCATCCTGATGGATGTCGGGATGAGGCCAATCCGGGCGGGGAGTTCGGGAAAGCGTGTGTCAGATGCCGAATACCTTGAAGGCGTCTGCCGGGGCGATCTTGCCATAGCTGGCCGGATGAACGCCTTTTTTCAGCGCGCGCAGCGGGAGCGTAGATATGGCGCGCGACATGGTCTCTGGGCGCATGCCTTCCACCCCGCCAAGCGGCCTCTTGATGACCCCAAAGGGTCCATGCAGCGCAGTGTAGGCTTCCGCAAAATGCACCCCGCATTCCCTCCCGCGGAACTGCGCGATGGGAGCGGCAAAGGGATAGAAGAAGTAATCCAAATTCAACCCCTGCCAGACCGCCGCGCAGGCTTCCTTTTTGACGGCAATGGAATCGGTGATGTCCACATAGGTGTCGGGGTGAAAGCAAAGGGAGTGGCGCCCGGTGAGGGTCTCGGAAAAGAAAACCTGGGGAATTTTCTCCAACTTGTGCTCGATAATGGCGCGGAGCACAGAGGAACCGGCCCCCACAAAGTCTGAGTAATCGGCGATGGGCCAATGGGTGACCACGATGTCGGGTTGCAGGGTGTTCAAATGCCCGACCATGCGATCAACCACTTCGCGCTCAAATAAGGCATCCGCGTTTCCCTGGTAGCGCCAGGTCACGCATTCCTTGATCCCGAGGATCCTGGTCACAGCCTCGAGTTCCGGCCCGGCAAACTCCCGCTCGAAACGTTCCGCCGTCTCGTAGCGACCGTAGGGGTTCTGTGCGCTCGCTTCCTCAAAGACAGCCCGGGGGGCAAAACCGGGATAACGGAGGGCCAGCACATGGACTTCATGCCCTTCCCGGGCGGAATTCACCATGAGTCCCCCCGCATGGGGGGGGATTTCGTCTACGTACGTGTGGTGACGAAAAGAAGTTTCGTTGGATTTTTATAAGGAGGAAGGGGGTGTCAGCCGGATATTGCGCGGGTCATATCCCGCTGCCTGCACGAGCCGCCGGGCATTTCCGCATAGGAT